>NZ_JBEXUS010000038.1:0-74874 GCF_040614455.1 Nocardia sp. NPDC005978 | reverse complement strand
ATCCGCCGGGCGGCACATTCCCTCGGACGGCCGGCTGTAACGCCACCGTCCGAATTCACCTACACGGGCCGCCCGTGCCCGCCGCCGAACGTGCGAGCCCGCTCGGCCAGCGTCGCCAGATGCGCACCGGCCGTGTGCCGCTGACCGCCCGCCGCGGCGACCGGCGCACCGGCCGTCCCGGTGGGGGCCCGGTGCGCGCCGGCCGCGGTCGTTCCGACCGAATGGTGTTGGTGCCCGCGGCTTCTCGTGGCCAGCATCGCGAGACCGCCCGCGGCGGCGGCGATCAGGAGGCCGATGGGCAGCGCCCACCACTTCGCGTTGGAGTCGGACCCGGTCGCCGGGGCGGGCGCCGCGCCCGACGACATCGAATCTCCGGGCGGGGCGCCGGGTGCGGAGACGTCCAGACCACTCAACTGCCCGGCGATGGCGGGCGGCGTGCTCACGAACCCGTCGGCCTGACTCCACTGGATCTGCACCGGCTCACCGTTCTGCCCGGTGAAGCTCTGGCTGTACACGCCGTTCGCGAGGGTGGTGTCGCTGGTCGGCGCGCCCAGCACTCCGTCGGTCGCGTTCAGTTCGGACCACGCGGTGCGGATCGGGCCGCGCACCAGCCACGCCCCGTTCTGCGGGCTCCACTGGATGGTGGCGCCGTCGGGGGCGGAGAACTCGCTGAAACGGGCGGTGCCCGCGACCGCGACGTCGGACTCGTCATTGGTGGGGTAGCCGACGGCGTCCGCGCCGCCCAGGGCGAGGTACTTGTCCAGGATGGCCCCGTACATCACCTTCGCGCCGGTATCGGCGGAGTAGATGATCTTGCCGCCGCGATAGTCCTGCGCGGCCCCGTCCGGGCCGAAAGCGTAGACGGCGCCGACCTTTTCACCGAGTGGCGTGGCGGCTCCACCCTTGTCCGTGTAGTGGGCGTCGATCGCGGCCTCCGCGCCCGCGGGCTGCGCCGTCGCGATCGTCGCGGTCAGCGACCCGGCGCCGAGCAGCACCGCGGCGAACGCGGCCGCGCCGGCGAACGATCTCTTCCATCCGCTCATGACTCCGCTCCCGTCTTGGGCCGCGTCGCCAGTCCCAGCGCCGCGGAGAACGCCGCGCCCACCGCGCCGCCACCGGCGACCTGGGCGAGGATCTGGCCGAAGTCCAAACCGCTCCCGGTGGTGGATTCGATGATCGCGCCGGTGATTCCGCCACCGATCGCCCCGGCGAGCCCGTGGACGAGCGGCCCGAACGGACTCCTCGATCCACCGATACCGCCGCCGACGACACCGCCGAGCAAACCCAGCAGCCATTCCATGATTTCCTCCTGGTAGTCAGCTGATTGGCGAGTGAAAAGCTATGCGCGCCCGTCGTTCTCCTCGAGCCACACGCGTTCGGTCTCGACGTACTCGGTGCGCGGCGCGCCCCGGGTGATCTGCTCGCCCTCGATCACGAGCCGCTCGTCGGCGATCGGCAAATCCTCGGCGCCGGTCCGGCCGCGCGTCAGCGGCTCGTCCGCGCGCCGGCGGATGCGCTGCGCCTTGGTGGTCGCGACGCCCCGCCGCTGACCGCCGCGGTAGTAGGTGATCAGCTCGCGTTCATCCTGCGGCTCGAGCTGTCCGTCGTGTTCGAGGTGCGGTGCGCCGCGCACCTGCTCGCGATCGACCCGAACGCGCAGGGAGTTGTCCACGGGCTGGTACTCGGCGCCCTCCAGCGGGGCCAGTGCCTGCTCACCGCCCATTCCGGTCGACACCGCCGCCCACGTGGCGATTCCCGATTCGTTGTCGAGGTAGAAACCCTCGACGTGCCCGATCTCGGCGCCCGCGGCGTCCCGCACGGTGCAGCCGATCAGTGATTCCAGCGTCTTCGCCATGATCCGTCCTCCGGTCCGGCGGCGACTCGGTGCGGGGTCGACCCCGCTCGGAGCGCCGCGTTGGAAACGATCTGGTCAAGCATGCTGCGATAACGCGCATACCCGGCCGGGATGCTGTCAAACATCCAGCAAACATTTCCGGCGGTGAGATGCGAGGTTTCGCGACAGCGCGGCGGTCCGGATGCGAATTGGTTGCGAAGTCGATCTTTCCTGGCGAAAACCGGGAGGAAAGCCCCGGCATCGGCCATAAAATTGTCTATGCGGAAACTGATAGCTGCTCTGCCCCTCGTGTTCGTCCCGATACTCGTGGCCGGATGCAACTCGGGGCCCGGTTCGGTGAGCAAAAGTGACGTGGAATCCAAGACCGGTAGCGTATTCCACGATACGTCGCACGAAGACGCGAAATCCGTTGTGTGCGAAGGTGATTTGGACGCCAAGGTGGATGCCACCCAGAAGTGCGCCATCACATCCGGGGACGGCCAGACCTGGTCCGTCCTGGCCAAGGTAACCAAGGTCGAGGGCGACACCGCCTACTACGACCTCGACATCACGGACAAGTACGTCGCTCCCGACGACGTGGCAAGCAATGTCTCCAACTTTTACCAGGAACGGGTAGGTACGGCCCCCAAGGCCTCGACCTGCACCGGCCTCCTTCGTGGAGCCACCGGTACCAAGATTCGCTGCGTGGTAACCGAGGCCGACGGCACCCGCTGGGGCGTCACCGCGACCACCACCAACGTGGAAGGCGACCAGGTCAACTACGACATGATCGTCGACGACCAGCCGCTCGCCTCCTAGTCCCACCCGCCGAAGACCCGACATCCTCCGGGGTGCCGGGTCTTTCGTGTGCCGGGGCCCGGTGAAGGTCTTGCGCGGCATGCACCCCGGTCATATTCTGAACGCCATTCAGTATTAAGTATGGCAAACCTAAGTTCACTGCCGACCGCGGTGGGTGCCCGCTGCGTGGGTAAGTGCCTGAACCAGGAGTGATATGACCGCGTCATCGCCATCGGTCGCCGCGCCCGACGAGCTTCGCCCGGATCTCCCGCCTCGAAGACCCGACCCGGACCCGGCCGACACCAAGGCCCAGCAGCGGGCCGGCGCGCGGGCGCTGGCCGAACTGATGAAGCCGGTGTCGGCACAGCTGACGGTCGCCAGGCTGCTCGCGGTGCTGTCCGGCGTGCTCGCCGTCGTGCCGTACATCGCGCTGGTGCGGATCGGCGACGTGCTGATCAGCGCCCATGCCGCGGGCGTGGCGGTGGACGGCGCGGAGGTGACGCGCTGGCTGCGAATCCTGCTCGGCGCCTTCGGCCTTCGGCTGGGCGTCTACTTCGTCGCGCTGCTGGTCACCCATCTGGCTGACGCGCGGCTGGGTCACCTGATCCAGGAGCGCATGGTGCGCCGGTTCGCCCGGGTGCCGCTGGCGTGGTTCACCTCGACCAATTCCGGCCGGGTCCGGAAAGCGTTGCAGGACGAGATCGGAACCATCCACCACCTCATCGCGCACCAACCGGTGGACGGTACGAACGCCGTCGTCATGCCGGTGGCGCTGACCGTGTACGCGTTCGTCATCGACTGGCGGCTGGGCCTGTTGTCCGTGGCGACCCTGCCGCTCTACGTCGGCGCCGTGCTGCTGTCGATGCGCGGCATGGGGGAGAAGACCGTGGAAATGGACAGGCGGCTGTCCACCGTCTCGGCTCGTATGGTCGAGTTCGTCACCGGTATCTCCGTGGTCAAGGCCTTCGGCCGAGTCGGCAAGGCGCACCGCAACTATCAGGAGGCCGCCGACGACTTCAATCTGTTCTACCTGAAGTGGGTCCGGCCGCTCATTCGTGTATCCGCCCTGGGCACCTCGTTTCTGGCGGTCCCGCTGGTGCTCACGATCAATATCGGCGTGGGATCGGTCCTGGTGCACGGCGGTTCGGTCACCGCGGCCGACGTCCTGGCCACCGCGCTCATCGCCCTGCTGATTCCGTACGCGCTCGAAGTGTTCATGAACTCCCTGTGGGCCCAGCAGCTCGCCGGCGGCGCGGCGCTGCGCATCACCGACCTGCTCGAGACGCCGACGCTGGCCGAACAGGACGGGGCGGCCGTTCCGGTGTCGAATGAGGTCGTCTTCGAACGGGTTTCCTACTCCTACCGCTCCGGTGCGGAGGCCGCGCTCGCGATCGACGACGTCAGCTTCACCCTGCGCGAGGGCACGGTCACCGCCCTGGTCGGACCCTCCGGCTCCGGGAAGTCGACGATCGCGACCCTGCTGGCCCGCTTCGACGACCCGCTCTCGGGTGTCATCAGCATCGGCGGCGTGCCCGTCGGCGAGGTCCCGGACCTCTACTCGCGCGTGGGATTCGTGCTCCAGGACGCCCAATTGCTCGCCCTCAGCCTGCGCGACAACATCGCCCTGGGCCGCCCGGACGCCACCGACGAGCAGATTCGCGACGCCGCCCGCGCCGCGCAGGTCCTCGACGAGATCGAGGCGCTGCCGAACGGATTCGACACCGTCTACGGCCGCGACACCGGGCTGTCCGGCGGTCAGGCGCAACGCATCTCGATCGCCCGGGCGCTGCTGGTCGACGCGCCCATCCTGGTGCTCGACGAGGCCACCGCCCTGACCGACCCCGAATCCCAGCACGAGATCCAGCAGGCGCTCTCCGCGCTGGTGCGCGGCCGGACCGTGCTGCTCATCGCGCACCGGCCCGAAGTGATCAAGGGCGTCGACCAGATCGTCCTCATCGAAGTCGGCGGCATCCGCGCCGCCGGCACCCACGACGAGTTGCTGAGTCAACCCGGTTACGCGCGATTGTGGCAGGCGGACAACGGAACTCGACCCGCCGACGGCCGGGCGCTGACCACGGGAGAGCCGCGATGAACCTGCCCCTGCTCGACATCGTCCCGCGCATGAGCCGGATGATCTCGCAACCCGAACAACTGAAACCCGCCCTCGGCATCAGCGTCGCGGCCGGGCTGATCGAGGGCCTGGCCCTGGCCGCCCTGCTGCCGACGATCAGCACGCTCGCCCAGGACGCGCCGGTGTGGGGCCTGGGCCTGACCGGATGGCTGTGGGTCCTGGGCGCGCTGGCGGTGGCCAGCTTTGCCGTCAACTACGCGCAGAGCCGCGCCAATTACGCTGTCGCCCTGGACTTCCTGCGCAGCATCCACCGGCTCACCGGCGATCAGGTCGCGAAACAGCCGCTGGGCTGGTTCGCCCGCCCGATCGCGGGCAAGCTGTCGCGCATGGTCTCCACCGAGCTGATGTCGGCGGGGGAGATCTTCGCGCACATGTTCGGCCCGCTGGTCTCCAGGATCACCGCGGCCGGGGTGATCATCATCGCCGCGTGGCTGTGGCATCCGCTGCTGGGTTTGATCATCACCGTCGCGGTGCCGATCTTCGCCGTGATCACCCTGCTCTCGACCGATCTCATGCGCCGTGGCAAGGCGATTCACGAACCCGCCGAGATCGAACTGGCGGGCCGCATCGTGGAATACGCGCAATGCCAAGGGGCGCTGCGCTCCACCGGCCGCAGCACCGACTTCCCGCCGCTGACCGGCGCGCTCGATCGGGCGTACGCCGCCAAGAAACGCGGCCTCTGGCTCGAATCGGCGGGCATGCTGCTCAGCGGCATGATCACCCAGGGCGTGGTGGTCGCGCTGATCAGCGCCGCGGGGTCCCTGGCGGTGGCCGGCACGCTGGAACCCGTTCCCGCCCTTGCCTTCATCGGCCTGGCGCTGCGCTTCTCCTCGACGGTGTCCGCCATCACCGAGGCCGCCATCGCACTGGAATCGCGGCGTCCGCTGCTCGACGCGCTGGACGAGGTGCTCACCGCCGAACCGCTGCCCGAACCGGCCGTGCCCGCCGTGCTGACCGCGCCCGGCACCGTCGAATTCGAGAACGTCACCTTCGGGTACGCGCCCGGCGCGGAACCGGCACTGCGCGAGGTGACGCTGACCGTGCCCGCGGGGTCCATGATCGCCCTGGTCGGCCCGTCCGGCAGCGGCAAGACCACCATCGCCCGGCTCATCAGCCGGTTCTACGACGTCGGCGCGGGCACCGTCCGCGTGGGCGGCGTCCCCGTCGCCGAGCAGACCGGCGAGCAGCTGATGGCGCAGCTGTCCCTGGTCTTCCAGGACGTCTACCTCTTCGACGACACCCTGGCCGCCAATATCGCCGTCGGCCGCGCGGACGCCACCGAGGCGGAGATCCACCGGGCGGGCGACCTCGCCGGGGTGCGCGAGATCGCCGAACGATTGCCCGACAGCTGGGCTTCGCGGGTCGGGGAGGGCGGGCGCGCACTGTCCGGCGGCGAACGCCAGCGCGTGGCCATCGCGCGGGCCCTGCTCAAACGGGCGCCCATCGTGCTGCTCGACGAGGCCACCTCGGCGCTGGACGTGGAGAACGAAGCCCACGTCGTCGCCGCGATCGAGCAGCTGCGCGAACAGGCGACGGTCATCGTCATCGCCCATCGCCTCGACACCATCGCCCGCGCCGACCTGATCATCCAGCTCGACTCGACCGGCGCCGTGGTCGCCCGGGGTACGCATGCCGAATTGCTCGCCGCCGCGGGCACTTACGCCAGATTCTGGGAACACCTGCACGGTGCCAAGGGGTGGCAACTGGCAAACCATTAGCCTGAACGCATGAGCGAACCCAGCGTGGAACCGACGAAATCACCGGTCGCCGGCGAGCTGTCCGCGTGAGCTCACCCCGCTGGGCCGCCGGGAAGAAGGTGGGCCGCAAACCCGCCTTCACCCGGCAGGACATCATCCGGGCGGCTATGGACGAGGGCCTGGACACCTTCACACTCGCCGCCATCGCCGACCGGATCGGCGTCGGCGCTCCCGCGATCTACCGCCTCTATCCCTCCCGCGACGACATCGTCGTGGCCTGCCTGGACGTCATCGCCGCCACGATCAAGCTCCCCGAACCCGGTATGGACTGGCGAGATACGTTGCGGCAGTGGGCGAACGAATGCTGGCGCATCTGCGAGGAGAATCCGCGGCTGCCGCTGGTGGTCTACTCCTACGCGCCGGCCTTCACCCGCATCGCCGAGATTCTCGAGGCCTACGGCGCACACCTGGCCGAGCATGGCGTCACCCCGGGCCAGACCAGCTTCGCGCTCGACTTCCTCGGCGACACGGTATTCGCCTGCCACCTCGGCGTGCAGGCCATGCGCACGACCGACCCCACCGGCGCGAGCGGGCTCGATCAGGTGCGCACGGCCCTGGCGGACAAGTCGACGATTCTGCAGCCGCGGGAGTCGTGGCAGCAGCGCGGGCTGACCGACCTCAAGATCGATTTCATCATCACCGGGCTCGAACACAACTGGCCCGAGGCCTGATCGGATCGCCGCGAGCCGGCCGATCCCGCGGCTGACCGCCCGATCGGAGGGGCATCGAGTCGAACACGGCCGCCGGACTCGGCGCCGCCTGCGCCCGCCGCCGTCACCGGATGGCAAGCTGGACGCCGAAGGGCAGGCTGGGCCACCTCGACGTTGCGGAGTTTTCATGAACGATCGCAGCACCACAACCCCGACCGAATCATGCTCCCGCGCACACCGATCAACGGCTGTCAGCGTGCCGGGCACCGAGGGGGCCGCGGCGCGGCCGGGTCGTCGATGACCGAATTCGGCGTCGCGGATTCGAAGACCCTGGCCCAGGAACTCTGGGATCGGTTCCGCCGGGAGATTCCCGCCTACGCGGACATCGACGAAGCCGACACCGTCCCGTCGATCACCGCGGCGCTGATGCGCCTGGATTCCGCCGTGCGTGCGCGGCGCGACCTCACCGACGAGGAGATCGAGCAGTTCCACGAATACGGCGCGATCCGCGCCCGGCTCGGCGTGCCGCTGGAGGCGGTGCTGCGCGGGTGGCAGATCATGATCGCCGAGATCATCGAACGGGTCGGCCACAATCAGATCTGGGTCGACCGGCCCGGGTCGACCCTGATGACCGTGCTGGTCGCGCTGCTGCGGGTGTCCGACGCCGCCACCGTCGCGCTGAGCGCCGGGCACCGTGACACCGCCGCACAGATCCAGCGCCGCCGCGACGGCCTGCGCGATGATCTGATGCGGGGGATCCTGTCCGGCAGGTTCGGCCTCGACGAACTGCGCAGCCAGGCGCAATACCTCGGGTTGCGGCTGGATCAGCGCTATTCGGCGTTCCGGGCCATCGGCTCCGAGCCCGAGCACACCGAGTGGCGAATCCGCCAGCAGCCCGCGTGCCGTCCGCCGCAGGGTTTGACCGCCCTGCTGGACGGTGACGTCGTGGGGTTCTTCAGCGGATCGATCGGCCCGGACGTCGACGACGAGTATCTCGGGATCGGGCCCAGGGTCGAACTCGACGAGCTGTTCCGGTCCATTCGCATCGCCGGTCGCGTCGCCGAAACCGCGCGATTGTTCGGGCGTTCCGGGCGGCACACCCTGATCGAGCTCAGCATGCGCGCGGCGGTCGTGGGTGATGTCGAGGTCGGGGCGGCCCTGGCGGAGCGCTATCTCGAGGCAATCTGCGACGCGGACGCCTCACCCATCCTCGACACCGTCGACTGCTATCTGTCGGCGGGCATGAACGCCTCCGAGACCGCCAATCGCATGTTCCTGCATCACAACACCGTGCGCTATCGCCTGGCTCGATTCGAGGAGCTGAACGGGGTGAGTCTGAAGGATCCCGAGATCGCCTTCCAGGTGTGGTGGGCACTGCGGTACCGCGAGCTCGGCTGGTCCCGGCCCAAAACCTGACAACGCGTCCGGCCGGACCTTGTCAGAAATTACGAAGGCCCGCGCGGCGCATCCGGGTTGTCTGGAAGGTAGCTGTTCAGGAACGGGCAACCGGCTCCGGTTACCGAACTCGGAAAGTAGCGATGATGATCGACAAGCCGAAGCTGCAACACGCCTTCGAAACCGCGATCGACATGGCAGTCCGAGCGCCGTCGATCCACAACACCCAGCCTTGGCGCTGGCGCGTCACCGCCGACGCCGTGCACCTGTATGCCGACACCTCCCGGCATCTCCCGGCCACCGACCCGACCGGTCGAGCCCTGGTCATGAGCTGCGGGGCAGCGCTGCATCACCTGCGCGTGGGCCTCGCGATGCTGGGCTGGCACGCCGGCGTGCGCTACGTTCCCGACCCCGGGGATCCCGATCTTCTCGCCGTGATCACCGCTACGCCCCGCGCGGCGACCCCCGCCGATATCGAGAGCGCGGCGGCGATCATGCACCGCCAGTCCGATCGCCGCGCCTACGATCCGCGACCGGTGAACGCGGCCATGCTGCGCGGCATCAGCTCGGTGGCCCCCGCCTTCGGCGCGGCTGCCCGGCTCGTGCCCCCGCAGCTGCGCGGCGCGCTGGCCGAAGCCACCCATACCGCGGTCGCGCGGCACGCGCGGGACGGCGACTACCAGCGGGAGATCACCATCTGGAGCGGCCGCCACGGTGACGCCGACGGCGTGCCCGCGGCCAACACGCCGCCGATCCGCGAGGACGGTGAGATCCTGCTGCGCGCGTTCGCCGACCCCGAACTGGCCGATCCCGCCGACGTGGTCGACGGCGCGCAGTGGTTCGTGATCGGCACTCCCACCGACGACACCCAGGCCCGGGTGCGCGCGGGCGAGGCGGTCTCCGCGATCCTGCTGACCGCGACCCGGTCCGGCCTGGCCAGCTGCATCCAGTCCGAGCCCCTCGGGATCCTCGACCTGGGCGCGGACCTGCGCTCGGAGGTACTGCACGACTGTGCGTTCGCGCAGACGATGATCCGGATCGGCTGGGCCCCTCGCACGGCCGCGCCCCTCCCGTTCACTCCCCGCCGGCCGTCGGCCGAGGTGGTCGACGAAGAGGTCGTGTCCTCGTAGTTCGCGCGGCCTGTTGTTGGGGCACAATGCCGGGATGGAAGCCGAGAAGGGGCTCGAGCGGCTGGTGAACTTCAGCGACGCGGTGGTGGCTATCGCGGCGACGCTGCTGGTGCTGCCGCTGGTCGACGTCGTGGAGGACGCGGGCGACACCGGGCTGCGGGAGATCTTCGTCGACCACCGCGGTGATCTGGTGGCGTTCGTGGTGAGTTTCGCGGTGATCTACCGGCTCTGGCTGCTGCATCACCGGTTGTTTCGCACCCTGCGCGGCTACAACACGGCTCTGCTCTGGACGAATCTGCTGTGGCTGATGAGCATCGTCTTCCTCCCGGTTCCCACGAAATTGATTTCCTCGGGCGACGGTTTCGGCCGCGACGCGACCGCCCTCTACCTGGGCACGATCGCGATCGCGTTGCTGGCGTTGCTGATTCAGCGCTGCGTGATCGCGGCCTCACCCGCCCTGCGGGGAGACGTGACCGACCCCTCGGTGCTGTCCTCCGTGATCGCTGCGGGAACGGCCGTTGTCGCGTTCGCCCTGGGTCTGGTGTTCCCGCAGATCGGGTTGTGGTTCCTGATGCTGTTCGTGGTGAGTGGTCCGCTGGGTGCCGCCGTCGAGAATCGGTGGCGTTCTTCGGCCGGCCGCCAATCGGTTTGAGGTTGCGCCCGCGGGCGGTTCTCGGCCCGAGCGGGGCCCGTTTCGCCCGGCGCGGCACGCTTCCTGGCCGGAAAGGTTCGAATCCGGGCGTGGCAGTAGTACCTTCGAGCCATGTCCGATCCCCACTACAACTATGGTCCATCGAACCCGCAGTACCCTCCCGCGGAGGAGACGCCCTCCCCGGTGAACTTCGGCCGGCTGTGGGCCGGGGGCGTTGGTACGGCCGTCGTGGCCGCGCTGTTGGTCGTGGTCGCGATCATGCTCGTGCGCGGGGTTTTCGGCATCGCGATCCTGTCGCCGGAGGGCGCCGGTGCGTACGGCTCCGTCTCGACCACGTCCTACGCGTTGGCCGCGGCGGGCGCGGCCCTGCTGGCGACCGCCCTGCTGATGACGCTGCTGCTCGCGATGCCCAGCCCGCTGACGTTCTTCACCTGGATCTGCCTGCTGCTGACCGCCGTCGCGGTGATCATTCCGTTCACCCTGACCGCCGACGTGGATGCCAAGATCGCTACGGCGGCCATCAATCTCATCGTCGGCATCTGCATCACCTCGATGCTCGGCACGGTCGGCTCCGCGACCTGGCACCCCCAGGCCCGCCCGGAGTACTGATCGCCACGCCGCCCGCCGGGTGACATGCTGGTCCCATGGCGACCTGGGACCAGTTCGAAACCGAAGCCCCCGACCTGGCCGCCCGGGTGCGCCAGCGCTTCGAGGCGCACAAAACCCACGTCCTGGCCACCCTGCGCGCCGACGGCTCCCCCCGGGTGAGCGGCTCGGAGGTCGAGTTCATCGGCCCCGACCTGATGTTCGGCTCGATGCCCGGCGCGATGAAGGCCCACGACCTGCGCCGCGATCCCCGCTGCGCGATCCACGCCCACCCCGCCGACGGCGACGCGAAGGTGTCCGGCGCCGCGATCGAGATAACCGGCCCGGCGAAGGCGGCCTACGCGTCCCCACCCGGCGTCCACGACTACCGCCTGGACCTGACCGAGGCGGTCCTCACCTCGGTCGACGAGGCCACGGAACTGCTGATAATCCAGTACTGGCGGCCGGGGAAGGGTGTGTCGGTCACCAAGCGGCGATGACACGAATGACGAAGTGCCGCTGCGATTAATTCGCGGACCCCACTTTCACCGTGGATTCGTTGCGGGCGTGGGCGGTGTCGGATGCGCGGATCTCTGACGAGCTGAAAGTCATGCAGGCTGCCCGCGTCGCTCTCGGCGACATACTCTGCGCCCGCAGGCCTCCGCACGGCGCGCGTGATACCAAGAGCCGGGGCCGGGCTGGCGGGAACGCCTGAAGCGTTCGCTGCTGTCGGTCCGGACCGATACGGTGGCGGCACAACCGAAGGCGAACTTCCCGAGGAAGGTCAACGCAGGTGAATGTGTTGTCGCATCCGGCCGTCGCAGTCGCTGTGGCCGCCGTAGGAGGTTGTAGCGGCGCCGTCCACGCGGTCGCCGCTCTCGATCGAGTTGAATTCGTTCTGGTCCTTGTGCATTCAGATCGTGGACGGGTGATGGTCTTCATTACCGCGGACGGAGCCGGGCAGTGGACCGCCCCCAAGGTGATGATCGGGCAGGCTCATCACTCCGCACCGCGCCCGCTGGAGACTCGGGCGGCAATGCCGATCCAGCGTCTGTCGACCAAACGAGCCGGTCCACCGGCTCTTCCGGGCTCCGGCCCGATCTGGACCTGGTTCGCGATGACAGGCACCTGTGCTCCAGACGCACACACGGTCACCGTCGAGTCGAGCGTCGATCGCGTGCAGGTCGTGCCGGCCTCCGACGGCTTGGTGATCGCGGCCATCCGAACGGGCCCCGACGACGACCCGAGGATCACTGTCCGAACCCACGACGGTCGCCGGCTGTCGGTTGCACACTCGCGCTGACTTTTTCGCCCGCACTGCAGGTGCGGCCGGATTCTCCAGCGCCCCGAACCATTCCGTTCGGGGCGCGAGTCGGCGCTTTCCGAGGAGCGCTACGCGCTGGAGAGAACTCCGATCAGGATTCCGAGCGGAAGAGCTATGGCCAGCATCAACAGATTGGCGTAGATGACACCCCGCATCACCGCGGACGCGATCTGCTCGGTCGGCACCCCCACCACGTACACCGGCTGGATGCCCGGCGGTAGGTCGACCTGCTGTCCGTTGAGGACGAACGGACCGGTGTTGACGACCTCGCGTCGCCGGAGTTTCGGCTGACTCAGCGGATTAGTCTGTGACACAACCATATTCAGGTGCTCTTTCGTGTTGCGATGCTCGGCGACCGAAAGCAGTCTGGGCTGCAGTCCCCCTGACAGGAGTCGTCGCGCGAGCCATCCTGCTAGCGGTAGGGGCAACACGCCAGAGGTGAGACAACTTCTGGCACAGGAAGTCATCAGTTCACTGAAGATCATCACTCGAGACAGGCAATCACCGACGCGGCGAGCTGGCCGGGGACGTGCCTTCCTCCTGGACGACGCGGGTGGCGGGGCGCTGCTCACGCACGCCGGCAATGCTTCTCAGTGTGGGGCGAACTGTTCGTGGCCTATCACCGCGAGGAGGTCCAGGGCTGTTCGGGAACCGGGGCCGGGTTCGGACACGTGCAGGACCAGGCGTTGGCCGGGTTCGGGGAGGGGGAGCATCGTGTAGGAGAGGTCGACCGGGCCGATCGTGTCGTGGCGCAGGCGCAGGTGGCCGTCCTGGGTGCTGCCGATGTGGTGTTGGTGCCAGATCCGGTCGAACAGGGGGCTCGTGGCGCGGAGCGTGGTCACCAGGTCCGTCCAGTCGGGGTTCTCGTCGAAGCCGGTGGCGTCGGCGCGCGCGTTGGAGATCAGGAGGCGGCCCAGCCGGGTCAGATCGTCGCGGTCGAACCGCTCCCGGGTGCAGGACCGTCCGAACAACTGCCACAGCATGTTTCGTTCGGGGGCGGGCAGGGCCAGCAGGCCGCCGTACAGGACATCGGCGAGGTGGTTGCAGGCCAGGATGTTCGACATCGTGTCGAGCACGAGGGCGGGCATCTGGGGGATGCCGTCCAGAATCGCCTGGGTTCGCGGGTTCAGGTGTCTCTCGGCCGCACGGCGGGGGTGGGCGCGGGCCGCGAGCCGATGCAGGTGCTCGGACTGCTCGTCGGTCAGCAGCAACGCCGCGGACAGTGATCGCAGGACCGCGGCCGACGGCGTGTGGGCCCGTCCCTGCTCCAGCCGGGCGTAGTAGTCGGGGGTGATGGCCGCCCGCACCGCCACCTCCTCGCGGCGCAGACCCGGTGTGCGCCGCCGGTACGGCCCGGAGGCCAGGCCGACGTCCTCGGGCCGGACCTGTTCGCGGCGCGCCCGCAGAAAATCGCCGAGCCTGGTGCTCCGAACCGGATCCGTCATGCCATCAGCCTCTCACCGCGCGGCTCGTCGTGACAGGACCGGCCAGTCCCAGGCTGAATCGTCCACTGGTGCAGCCGGTGTGCGCCGGAGATGGTCGTGGCATGGGACTCCTCGACGACAAGGTCATCATCATCTCGGGTGCGAGCCGCGGCATCGGCGCGGCCGCGGCCCGCCTGTTCGCCGCCGAGGGCGCGCGACTCGTCCTCGGCGCGCGGACCGAGGCGCCGCTGCGCCGGGTAGCGGATCTGGTGCGCGAATCCGGCGGCGTGGCCGTGCCGGTGATCGCTGACGTCACGACCCGGTTGGGCGCCGATGCGCTGGTCGAAGCCGCCCTCGACGCCTTCGGTTCCCTCGACGGCGGCTTCTACAGCGCCGGGATCGGCCGCCCGGACGCCGGCCGGTTGATCGACCTCGACGAAAAGGTCTGGGACGAGATCCACGACCTCAACCTGCGCGGGGCGTGGTTGTCCCTGGCCGCGCAGATCCCGCGGCTCGCGCGGTCGGGCGGTGGCGCGATCGTCATCGCGAGCAGTGTCGGCGGGCTGGTCGGCGGGTTCAGTGACGGTGCGTACCAGGCGTCGAAGCACGGCCTCGACGGCCTGGTGAAGGCGGCGACGGCCGACCATGCCGCGCAGGGGATTCGGGTCAACGCGATCGCGCCGGGCGTGACGACCACCGACGACGTGCGGGCGATGCTGGACACGGTGCCCGATGTCGCGGCCGCGGCGTTGCGGGCGATCCCGGCGAACCGGTTCGCGGAGCCGGCCGAGGTGGCCGAGGCCGCCGCCTGGCTGCTCAGCGACCGCGCGGCCTACATCGCCGGTGTGACGCTTCCGATAGACGGGGGCATGGTCGCGGTTCGGATGTGAGCCAACCGATTTCGGTCGGATACCCTGTGCGCCACAATGATCCGCCGCACCACCCCGCTGGAGGCGATGCGGCGGATCATCGGGGCAGGCGTCAACCCGCCGAACCGCTCGCGGCGCACAGGTTCAGCCGGGAGAAACGGCCGTCCGCGCCGAATACCGCTTGAACAGAAAGAAATACAGCCGCACATACTGCCCGACCAATATCGCGTTGATGATCGTGCCCTCGCGAATGAAGTGCGGTGCACCGAGCAACGCGAGGCCGATGCTCGCCGAGAGCGCGAGCAGCGTGCAGTCGAAGACCGTCTTGATGTTTCCCCATTTCCAGCCGGTCTTGCGCTGAATGGTGTTGACGAACAGGTCGATCGGCATCAGCACCAGGTTCGCGCGGATCATCAGGAAAAGCCCGAGGGCCAGCATCGCGTCGGCGAACACCAGCAGCATGACTTTCGCCGGGTACGGCCCGATGTGAATCCAGCTCGTCGCCGCCAGATTGAAGTCGAGCAGCAGCGCCAGAACCAGCGCCGGGATGATCGAGAGCAGATGCGCGGGCTTGAAAGCCCTGGGCCAGACCAGGAATGTCAGCACCAGCATGATGATTTCGAGGATGAGGTTGAAATTGCCCTGGGTGAGCCCGGGGAAGACCAGCGTCATCGTGCGCGTGAGGCTGCTCTGCGGTGAGATCCCGATCCCGGCCCGGATGGCCAGGCTCAGACCGAGCGTCAGCACGTAGATCCCGGCGACGTAGGTGATCCAGCGCCGCACCTTGTTTCCGGTGTCGACTACTCCCTCGTCTTTGTCGTACAGCATGGCGGTCGGTTCCCTCGTTCTCGTCTGCGCGGCGAATTGCTGTGTGGGTGAGTTGTTTCGGTAGCCGGCGCTACTTCATGAACCCGAATCGGTCCAGGGAGATGAACAGGGTCAGCAGCTTGTTGACGACCGGCTCACCCTCGTTGTGATTCCCGAGCGTCGCCAGGGCAGCGTCGATCGCCCGGGTCGCGTCGACGAGTTCGGTGAGGTTCATATCGGCCATCACGCCGTAGAAATCGAGCGGCAGTGCGGCTTTCACCTGACCGCCCGAGGTCACGACGCAGCCGCCCACCTGGGCGTCCAGCCGTCGCAGGTTGTCGCGCATCTCGCCGCTGTCGGCGCCGACCACCACGAAGTACGCCGACGGCGCGGGCCAGAACGTGGACACCGCTCCGCCCTCGATCGACACGCCTTTGAACAGCCCGTTGACGATGTGCCGCTCGCCGTGCGCGTAGCGCTGCACCACCGAGATCCGGTTCAACGGCACGCCTTCGTATTCCGGTACGACGGCGCCATCGCGCAGCGGCACCCAGATCTCCTGTGCGAACTTGAGATGACCGCGCCCGTACACGTCGAAGAGCAGAACCTTCGCCCGCTCGCCGTCGGCCGACACCTCGATCGGGGTGAGATCGAGCTGCTCCGCGCGCAGTCCGTCGAGGCCGGGCCGGGGTTCGGTGGCCAGCGCCGAATAGTCGATGCCCACCGCGTGAATCAGCTTGCGGTCCTTGGCGACCAGCTGCCCGCCCTTGAAGACGTACCGGGGATTGATCCGGGAAAGACTGTCGGTGAGCACGATGTCGGCGAATCGCCCCGGGCTCAGCGAGCCGAGATCGCGGTCGCGATGGAACGAGCGCGCGGTGTACAGCGTGCCCATCTTGATTGCCTGAATGGGCGGCATTCCCATCTCGATCGCCAGCGAGATGACCCAGTCGATGTGCCCCTGCCGCAGCACCCGATCCACCGAGATGTTGTCGGCGCAGAGCTGGAAGTTCTCGGCGGGCCAGCGCCGTTTCACGATGGCGCGCAGCATGGTTCGAATGACCTCGGGACTGCCGACCCCGAACTTGATCTGTGTGTTCAGCCCGTACCGGACGCTCTTCTCGATGTCCCCCTCATTCCAGACATCGTGATTGTTGTCCACCCCGATCGCGGGCATGTAGTTCAGCAGCGTGTCCGAGAGCGCCGTCACGCCCCAGTGGCAGTTCACGACCCCGGCGTTCGCCCGTCCCAGCGCGGACTTGCGGAAGTCGTCGGCATTGCCGGTCATGTAGGACAGATGCGCCAGTTCCCCCAGGCCGATCACCGGATCCATGCCCAGCATCGCCTCGGTGACCGCGGTCGAGGTCTTCTTGCCCGGTGCGAAGGCGTAGAGCCGGTAGGGGAGTTTGTCGTGGTCGGTGAACAGCGCCCGCGCCGCCTCGACCGCCTCGTCACCCGCCGCGCTGGCGAAGTCCAGGGTTTCGCCGAACACCGTGGTGGTCCCGCTGGGCACGATCGCCTCGCCGAAGGCGGCGGGATGCGCGAGCTGGGATTCGAAGTGCAGGTGGGCGTCTATGAGACCCGGGATCGCGTAAAGCCCTTCACCGTCGAAGGTTTCGCGAAATCGCACGATCGATTCATCCGGATTCAGCGCGATGATGCGCTGCCCGTGGATCAGCAGCGAGCCCGGATACACCGACTCGGTGTGCACGTCGAGAATATGCAGATTGCGCAGCAGCAGATCGGCTTCGCGCTCACCCTCGAGAATGGCGAAGACCGTCCGGACGTGTTCGTCCTGCGCGGAAACATCTGTGGCAGCGGTGAATTGGGTGGCGGTACTCGAATCGAATTCGGACATGGCGGATCCTCGTCTCGGAGCTCACGTACTTGCAGGTGGGGAGGCTGATTCGGATATCTCCCTCGACCTGTTCTGATAGAACTCGACGACGACCGTTGCTGACAAGCATGCGTTTTCGCGCGACCTGTACTCTATTTTCGAACGGTATGTCAGGGAGGTAACACGGTGCTCCACTCGCGATTGCTGCACTACATCGACGAGGTGGCGCGGCTGGGATCCATCCGTGCCGCCGGCGCCGCGTTGCACGTCGCGCCCTCGGCGATCAACCGTCAAATCCTGCTGCTGGAGGCCGAGCTCGACCAGCCGCTGTTCGAGCGGCTGCCGCGCGGCATGCGGCCGACCCCGGCCGGTGAGGCGCTACTGGCGCACATCCGGCGAACGCTGCAGCAGTATCGCGAGACGGTCGCGGACATCCGGGATCTGCACGCGCTGGGCAACGGCGAGGTCGTGATCGCCACCATGACCGGGCTCGCCAGCGGTGTCGTCGCCAATGCCGCGGCGGCGTTCCACTACCGGCATCCGCAGGTCCGGATCTCGATCCGGACCATGACTACGCCCGAGGTCCTGCGCGCGGTCGAGAACAGCGAGGCGGATCTGGGCCTCGCGTTCAACGTCCCGACCTCGACCCAGATCGAGGTGTGCTGGCAGATGAACGCGAAGCTGGGAGTCGTTGTCTCCCAGTATCATCCGCTCGCCGGCATGGAAACCATCCCGCTCGCGCAGTGCACGCCCTACCCGCTGATCTTCGCCGACCGGTCCATGGTCATCCACGGCATCGTCGCGGAGGCGTTCCTCGAGGCGGGTCTCGACGTGCAGCCCGCGTTCCACACCAATTCCATCGAGACGATGAAGCGGCTCGCGGTGTCGGGCGACGCCATCGCGTTCCTCAGCGAGTTCGACATCGCGGAGGAGTTGCGTGACGGCCGACTGGCTTTCCGTCCGGTCCGCGATGCCTTCAGCAACAATGTGGTTTCCCTGGTCCGGCGCGAGAAGCACGCCCACGGCCTGGCCAGTCTGCTGCTCGTCGACGAGATCGTGAGCGGATTGCGCCCGGAGCCCGGTTCCGACTAGCGCCTGAGAACACCCGCCTCGGGCTGGGATATCCGGTTGACAAGATGTTGGGTTTTTACAACACTATGTTGTGTGAGCCCTGTCAGAAGGGGAGAAACCCTCCCGATTTACAACCGGATTGCGGTGCTGCGAGCCGTGCACAAGATGAGTCGCGCGGCGCTGGCCGACGCGGTGAACGTGAACGTGCAGACCATCGGCGCGCTGGAACGGGGCGATCACTATCCGAGCCTGGATCTCGCCATGCGGATCTGCGATGTGTTCGAGCTGCCGATCGAAGCCGTGTTCGCGCGTTCGGAATTCACGCCGCTCGCGGCCGAGATGTACACGAAAGGACGGCCATGACCACCATGACCAACGGCCTGCTCGACCGCTATCAGGATTATCGGCTGCGGCGCTGGCTGATTCAGGAACAGCGCCTGTCCGGCATGCTGCCGGGCTGGCGGACGCGCGGCCGCCGTCGCGGCCTGGTCGTCACGGTGGCCGCCGCCATCGCCGTCATGTTCGTCACGGGCCTGCTCTGCGCGTTCGACCTGCGCCTGGCCGCCCTGGTCCTGCTCCCCGCCACGGTGGTCTTCATTCCGGCCTGGGGCATGCTGCGGATCGTGTCCCACGTCCAGGACACCGCACCGACCGCGACGCTGGACGAGCTGGAGATCGCCCAGCGCGAGAGCGCCCGCTCCATCGGCCTCACGGTGACCCAGACCTTGGCACTACCCCCGGTGATCTACCTGATCTTCGTCTCGAGCCTGGTTCCCCACGTCAGCGCGTTCCAGTCGGCCTACGCCGGCGGCGTGATGGTCCTGGCGACCCTCCTGGCGGGCGGCTGCACCCCCGGCATGATCCTGGCCTGGAACCGCTCCGACCCCGACCCCGAGTCCTGATCCCGAACGGCAACGGCCCGTGCATCATTCGGTGCGCGGGCCGTTGTCGTCCGCACGAGATCTCGTGCAGCCGGGTGTTGTCGGGGTCTGACTCGCCTGTCAGGGTGGAAGCGTGACGATGTCGATGAAACCAACTGCGGCGGAAGTGATCACGGCCGGTGGCTGGAGCCCCCGCTACGCGCGAGTGCTGGTTGTCGAGGGCAACGGAACCCGGGCCCTGGCCCTGGTCGACACGAACGGCGACGGCCGGGAGATCAACGAAAACCGTTACTGGCGCGAGGAATCCGGCAGCTGGCATTCCGGCTCCAGCTCCGGTTCGGTCCCCAGCCGCCCCGCAACCCACCCGTTCGGTTTCTGGCGGGACGAACAGGGTGTGGTGAGTGCCTACGGGCGAACCGCCACCGCCGGACCGGTGACCGTCGAGGTGGATGACCGGCTCATCGAAGCCGTTGCCACCGAAGGCGGTTGGTGGGTGTGGCTGCGACCGTGACGGCCGGCGCCCGCGGCCCCGAATAACCGCTGGCGGGCGTTGAGATACTGGACATCCTGACTCGTCGTCCCCACCGAGAGGTCTCCCGTATGAGTGCTCCGACCGTGCTTCCGCTGCTCGCGCAGGTCGCGTCCGCCGTCGCGGACGCGATCGTGCGAGCCCGCCCGGACATGGCGGGAGCGGATCCGGTGGTGCGCCGATCGGACCGGGCCGACTTCCAATCCAATGCCGCACTGCCGCTGGCCAAGCGGGCCGGGGAGCCGCCCGCTCGGCTGGCGGCGGACCTGCTCGACGGACTGTCCGGCGATGAGGTCATCGCCGAGGCGCTGGCGGCGGGACCGGGCTTCGTCAACATCACCATCGCCGACGCCGCGCTCTGGGCGCAGGTGGCCGCGCGGGCGGCCGATGCGCGGCTCGGGGTGGGGGAGCCCGCGACGGGTTCGCGGATCGTTATCGACTACTCCGCGCCGAACGTCGCCAAGGAAATGCACGTCGGCCATCTGCGGACCACGATCATCGGTGACGCCCTGGCCCGGGTCTTCGGGTTTCTCGGCGGCGAGGTGGTGCGCGCCAATCATCTGGGTGACTGGGGAACTCAGTTCGGGATGCTGATCCAGTACATCGACGAGCATCCCGAACAGCCTTGGCACACGGCAGCAGTCGGCGCGGATGCGACCGTGTCCACCCTGGACGGCCTCTACCGGGCGGCCCGGGCCGAGTTCGACGCCGACCCGGACTTCGCCGATCGGGCCCGGACCCGGGTCGTCGCCCTCCAGGGCGGCGACGCCTCGACGGTGGCGCGCTGGCGGGAGATCGTGGCCGAGTCCGAGCGCGCCTTCGGTGCCATCTACGACCGCCTCGGCGTGCTGCTCACCCCGGATGACTACGCCCCGGAATCCTTCTACAACCCGATGCTCGCCGATACCGTCACCGAGTTGCTGGACAAGGGCGTCGCCACGCACAGCGACGGCGCGATCGTCGTGAAATCCGAGCGGGTGAACGGCCCCGACGGCACCCCGGCCGTACTCATGGTCCGCAAGGGCGACGGCGGATACGGTTACGACACTACGGATCTGGCCACCATCCGCTACCGGATCTCCACCCTGGCGGCGGATCGGCTGCTGTACGTGACCGACTCCCGTCAGGCGCTGCATTTCCAGCTGATCTTCGAGGCCGCGCGGCGCGCCGGCTGGCTCACCGGCGCGGTGACGGTCGACCACGTCGCGTACGGCACGATCCTGGGCCCGGACGGCCGGCCCTTCAAAACCCGTGCGGGCGGCACGGTCCGGTTGACGGACCTCCTCGACGCCGCGGTCGCCGCCGCCCGGTCGGTCGTGGCCGAGAAGAATCCGGGCCTGCCCGCGGCCGAACTCGACGCCATCGCCGAACAGGCCGGAATCGGCGCGGTCAAGTACGCCGACCTGTCCACCGGCCGGGTCAAGGACTACACCTTCGACCCCGCGCGCATGACCGCGTTCAACGGCAACACCGGCGTCTATCTGCAGTACGCGCACGCCCGGATCCGCTCGATCCTGCGCAGAGCGGGTGACCCGGGCCCGGTTCCGGTCGATGTCACCGTGCCGCTCGACCCCGCCGAACGCGCCCTGATCCTCACCCTCGACGATTACGCGACCGTCCTGGACGAGGTCGCGCGCACCCTGGAGCCGCATCGCCTGGCCACCCACCTCTACGAGCTGGCGACCGTGTTCACCGAGTTCTACGCCACCTGTCCGGTCCTGACTGCCCCGGAACCGTTGCGCGACAACCGGATAGCGGTCTGCCAACTCGCGGCCCGCACCCTCGCGCACGGTCTCGGGCTCCTCGGCATCGCCGCGCCGGCCCGGCTCTGACGGCCGCCGGGCCGAACCGCGGGGCGGCGCTCAGCTGCCCGAGCCGGAGGGGAGGATGCCGGTCAGGGACCCGGTGTCGATGCCCCGGGTGACCTCGACGACGACGGACTTGGACGACGAGCCCTGGGTCGCGACGAAGGTGTACGTGCCCTTGGCCGTCGGCCGCCACGTGCCGGTGGCGCCGCTGCGTTCCCGGTCCGGGTAGTCGTGGCGCTCCATGGCGACGGTCTTGCCGTTCACGGTCACCACGATCGGGAGGGTGTAGCCGGTGCCGACCGTCGCGACGACGATCCGGCAGGTCTCGCCGACGGCGTCGCACGCGAGGTTCTCGATGAGACCGGTGCTGACGGAGAGGGCTTCCACCTCGGCCGAAGCGGTCGGCGCCAGCACCGCGGGGAGGATCAGCGCACCGGATGCGACGGCGACGATTCCTGCGATTTTCATGGGGGAGATCCTCGGCTCTGCACGGTGGAAGTGGTCGCCCTCCTGTCTACTGCGCACCGGAACCCGCTGCGAGGCAGGACATTCTCAGTCTTCCGAAGTCCCGCCCCGGTCCACTACGATCCGCCGGCCGATGCTCACCCGCCGGTCGTCGGCGGGGCGGCGAAACACACCGGCCGGATTGAACCCGGCAACAACGGGTACGCGAGCGATATGACCGGTTTCGATGCTGCGAGGAGGGGCGCTGAACAGTGAGTGATCGAATCGGGGAGGTCATCGCGACGCGGATCGTGACCGACGGCGACCGGCCGGTGCTGATCGAGGTGGGTATGCCCGATCACACCGCGAACGGCCGCGGGTGTTCCGGCTTCCGGATCGAGGGTCTCGGTGAATACACCGTCGACGGCGTCGATGAGATGGCCGCGCTGTACAACGCGCTCTTCGAGGTCGGCGAGGTGCTCGAGCGCGCCAACGACAACGGCCACGACTTCCCCGTGCCCGGACCGTCCGCCATGGATTTTCCCGCGACCCCGAGCCGGAGCCGGATTCCCGTGCCGACCGCCGAGCCTGCCGTGTGCCAGGTCATCGCCTTGCGCATTCTCATCACCGACGGCGAGCCGGTCGCGGTCGAGATCGACCGGCCGACCCGCGCGCGGGAACGCCCGTACTACGTCTGCAGCTTTCGTGTCGATGGCAGGCGCGAGGCGGTGGCATCGGGCTTCGACGAGATCGAGGCGCTGTTCACCGCGCTGCGGATGATCGGCGCCTGGCTGGGGCTGCCCCAGGACTGGCCCCTGACCCGCGCCTCGTGATCAGTCGCGCCGGATCCGCTCGTGCAGCGTCAGCAGCCGGTGATCGAACCGAGTTCTGAAGTGCGGCAACTCGTTACTGAGCGGCCGGAGTTCGGCGACCAGCTGGGTGGCCAGAGCCCGCAGCTTGACGTTCGATTCCTGCGAGCGCCACCGCAGCAGCCGGAACGCCTGGTCGGGGGTCAATCCGTAGACGAGCATGAGCGCGCCCTTGGCCTGCTCGATCGTCTGCCGGCCCTCGTACGATTCGGCGAGATCCTCGGCGACGTCCTCGACGAGATCGGTCACCTCGATGTAGTAGCCCTTGGTGCCCAGGACCTCGTCCCGGTCGTCGACGATCATGTCGGCGACCGCGATCACCTCGCGCTCGTATCCGGCGGTGTCGATGATGCGATGCCGGCTCGAGAAGGGCTCGCCGTTCTCGATCATCGTGGTGATCGCGCCCGCGACCCGGTCCCGATCGTCGGGGTGCTGATGCGCGAGCAGTAGTTCGGTGGTCGGCTCGACCTCGCCGGGCGCGTAGCCGTGCATCGCGGCGACCTCGTCGGACCACTCCCAGCGTTGTTCGGCGAACCAGAAGCTGAAGCCGCCGATGGGCTGCTGGGTGCCCGTGCCGATGACGGCTTCGGCATCCGCGACGCCGTCGAGCGTGGAGATCTGCTCTGCTTCGGCATCCGGCGGGGTTGCCTGTTCCATGTCGGTCACCGTTCCAGTGTGCACGGGCGGGGTTGTCCCGCGGAAATCAACTGCGGTCCGAATCTCGGCGCGGTACCTGCTCAGCGCCGTTCCCCGGCAGCCGGACGACCTGAACGAAGAACTCGTCGATGTGCTTGATGGCGGCGATGAACTGGTCCAGATCGACCGGTTTGGTGACGTAGGCGTTGGCGTGCAGCCGGTAGCTGCGCAGGATGTCCTCCTCGGCCGCCGATGTGGTGAGAACCACCACCGGGATGTGGCTGAGGTTGGGATCGGATTTGATTCGCGAGAGCACTTCGCGGCCGTCGTACTTCGGCAGGTTCAGATCGAGCAGGATCAGATCCGGGCGGGCGGCATTCGCGAATTCGCCCTCGCGGTAGAGGAAGTCCAGCGCCTCCTGGCCGTCGCGCACGACGTGCAGGGTGTTGCCGATCTTGTTGTCCTCGAAGGCTTCCCGGGTCATGAGCTCGTCACCGGGGTCGTCTTCGACCAGCAGGATGTCGATGGGGCGGGTTGCGGGTGTCATGTTCGGTGGGGACCTTTCGGGAGTGTTGTCGGAACAGGGGAGGCGGTCAGCGCCATCGCAGGTGCACGACCGCGACATCGTCGTCGAATCCGCCGCTTGATTCTGCGGCGGCCTCGACACGGCCGATCAGCTCGTCGACGCAGGCGGACGCCTGGTCGGCCGTCACGCCGTTCGCGATGCCCAGCAGTCCGTCTTCACCGAGTCGTTCGCCGTCCAGGCCGATGCGGGCCTCGTACAACCCGTCGGTGAGCAGCATCAGCGCGTGGCCGCGGGGGAGCGTGAGCTCGGTCACGGGCCAGACGACCCGGCCGGGGAGGATGCCGAGCGCCGGTCCACCGGCGACCTCGACCCAGCGCGTGCCGCCGGGAGAGCGCACCAGCATGCCGGGATGGCCCGCGCGAATGACCTCGATCGTTTCGGTCCCGGGCCGGGCGCACAGCACGGTCACCGTCGCGAAGGTGTGCCCGACCAGCCGCTCGGCCAGCAGGATCCGCTCCAGCAGCGCCAACTGCTCGACGCCGGTGATTCCGCTGAAAACCAGGGTGCGCCAAGCCAATCGGAGCCCGACGCCGATCGCGGCCTCGTCCGGTCCGTGGCCCGCGACATCGCCGATCAGCGCGTGCACGGTGCCGTCGGCTTCCTGGACGACGTCGTAGAAGTCTCCGCCCAGCAGCGCGCTGGCCCGCCCCGGCCGGTAGCGCGCCACGACATCGACCACGGGCTCGCCCCGGAACAGCGGCTTGGGCAGCAGCCCGCGCTCGAGCCGGGCGTTCTCGGCCGCGCGCAGATTGCTCACCCGCAGCTCGGCCGCCGTGCGCTCGGCCTGCTTGCGCTGAATCGCGTAGCGCACGGCTCGCCCGAACAGCTCGGCCTCCACCCGGCCCTTGACCAGGTAGTCCTGCGCGCCCGCGGCGACGGCGGCCGAGCCCGCCTGCTCTTCGTCGAGACCGGTCATCACCACCACGGCCACCTGGTCGGTGTAGTTGCGCAACCGCGCCAGCGCGTCGAGGTTCTGGGAATCGGGGAGATTCAGGTCGAGCACGACGCAATCGGGCAGGGCCTCGGCCAGCCACGCGCCGGCCTCGGCGAGCGAGCGCACCCATTCCAGGGTCAGGCCCGGCGCCCCGTCGGCCATCAGCTCCTCGACGAGTAGGGCGTCACCGGGGTCGTCTTCGATCAGCAGTACGGTGGGCTGCCGCCGCGAAGGGGTCGAGGCATCGATCGGCGCGTCGATATCGACGGGAACCGGCTCCGGCGCGGGTGCGCGAACCGGTGATCGGCCAATGCCGTTGGCACCGCCCCCATCCGATGATGAGGACAGGGGTGAGAGGTCTACCGCCTCGAGGGCGCGCCGCAACACGCGGGCTCCGATCCAACTCGTATGACGTCATGAACGCACGTCGAATGAACTCATTGGCGGGTTGTTGGACCGTTGAGCACACCGAGCCTAGCCGAGATGTGGCATGCGGCATGAATCTCCAGCTGAACGCGATGCGGCCGGACGGCGGGCGGCGGTGACGCGGATTCGGCCGGGAATCAGGGCCGGGCCGCGGCCCTCCGATGAGCGCGGACACGGCGTCGCTCATCGGAGGCGGCTCGACTCAGGAGTCGAGGTACACCGGCAGGCTGGCGTGGCCGTTGGAGATGAACGAACTGGTGGTGCCGAGCTCGGCGGGATCCTTGGCCAGGCGCATGTTCGGGAAGCGCTCGAACAGCGCGGAGAGCGCGATGTGCGCCTCCAGCCGGGCCAGCGGCGCGCCCAGGCACAGGTGCGCGCCGTAGCCGAATGCCATGTGCGACTTCACTTCCCGGGCGATGTCGAACTCGTCCGCGGTGTCGCCGTGGACCTTGGGATCACGCCCCGCGGCGGCATACGACGCCAAAATGGCTTCGCCCCGGCCGATTCGGACGGGACCGGCGGGGGTGTCGATGTCGAGATCCTCGACCGCGTACCGCAGCGGCAGGTGCGCGACCGGCGCCTCGAACCGCAGCGCTTCCTCGACGACCTCGTTCCAGGTCACGGTCCCCGCGACGACCTTGGCGTACTGCTCGGGCTGGGTGAGCAGCAGGTAGATGGCCTGGTCGAGGAGGTTGACGGTCGTCTCGTGCCCCGCGCTGATGACCAGCAGCAGGGTGTCGACGAGTTCCTGTTCGGTCAGGCTCGAGCCGTCGTCCTCGTCGCGGTGGGTGATGAGCACGCTGGTCATGTCGTCGCCCGGGTTGTCGCGGCGGTAGGCCACCAGCTCGCGCAGGATCCGCTGCATCTCGACGAAATTGGCCATCGCCTGTTCGGCTGTGAGCGATGTGTCGAAGATGCCGTCGACGCACGCCCGCAGGCCAGGGTGCAGGGTGTCGGGCACGCCCATCAGTTCGGAGATGACCGCGATCGGCAGTGGGTAGCAGTAGTTCTCGCGCAGATCGACCGGCTGGCCGGGCGGGGTCTGCGCGAGCTGGTCGAGCAGGTCCGCGGCGAGACCCTCGACCCGCGGGCGCATGGCCTGGGTGCGGCGGCCGGTGAAGGCGGGCTGGACGAGCTTGCGCAGGCGCGTGTGGTCCTGGCCGTAGGCGGTGAACATGTTGGTCACCGCGACCCAGGTGTACAGCGGCCAGTCCGCGCCGACCTTTCCGGAGATGAAGTCGGGCCAGTGCTGACGGGCGTCCTTGGAGACGCGGGGGTCGCGCAGCAGGGTGTGCAGGATGTCCTGATCGGTGATCGCCCAGGCGCGCACCTCACCGGGCAGCTCGACCAGGGTGACCGGGCCGCGGGCGCGGATGCGGGCGGACTCGCCCTGGATGTCTGCGCCGGTCGGGTCCAGGACCAGTGGTGTGTCGGTCATCGTAATTCCTCACTCGGTGAACTAACTCGGATGCGGGGATCGGGGGAACGTGACCGGCAGCGCGGTCAGCGCTCGGTGGAACGGGCCCGGACGCCAGTCCAAATCCGCTGTGGCAACGGCCAATCGGAGGTCCGGCAGCACATCGAGCAGGTAGTCGATCGTGTCGATGGCGATCTGGTAGCCCAGGTGCTGAGCCGGGCATCGGTGCGGCCCGGCGCTCCAGGCCAGGTGGGATCGATTGCCGGTGTGCAGGGTGCGGTCGGTGTGGATGCTCGGGTCGGCGTTGCACGCGGCCATGCTGATGACGACGGGCCGGTGGGCGGGCAGCCAGGTGTCCTCGATCAGGGTCGGCTGCGGGGGATAGGTGGTGCAGAAGTTCGCCAGCGGCGGGTTGGTGAACAGCACCTCGTCGAGCGCGTCGCGGGTGAGCAGGCTGCCGCCGATGAGGTCGCCGGCGAAACGGTCGTCGGTCATCATCAGCAGCAGCGCGTTGGAGATCAGGTGCACCTGCGGTTCGCTGCCGGCGCCGTGCAGGGTCACGAGCTGATGGATGAGTTCCTCGGTGCTCAGGTCGGCCGAGCCGAGCATGCGGGAGGTGATGTCGCTGCCCGGGCACACGCGCTTGCGTTCGATGTGCTCGACGAGCGCGGCGATGAGCATGGCATTGCCCGCCGCGGCGTCGGCGGTGGCGTCGAACATCAATGCCATTCCGGCGCTTACCCGTTCGTTGGTGTCGTCATCGAAACCCAGGACGTACGCCAGCACCTGATGGATGAGCGGGTAGATGTACTGCCCGAGCAGATCGGCCGTACCGTCCCGGCCCCGGGCGTCGCCGCCGAGCTGCTCGATCAGCGGTTCGGCGAATTTCTCGATGACCGTGCGCATCCCGTGCAGATCGACCGTGTCGATCGCCGCGACGTTCGCGGCTCGATACCGCGCGTGCTCGTGCCCGCTGCTGCGCAACGCGTTGGGCCGCCACTCCATCATCGGCAGGATCGGGCATTGCGGGTCGACCGAGGTCTGCCAGCCGCGCGGATCCGCGGGAAAGTGCGCGGGGTCGTTGAGGATCCGCAACGCGGTGGCATACCCCACCACCAGGGTGGCCGGCACTCCCGGCGCGAGCTCGACCGGCACGAGCGACCCGTAGGCCGCCCGCCACCGCGCGTAGGCGGCATGCGGGTCCTGCGCGAATTCGCTGGTGTACATCGGCTCCGCGGGCGGCTGTGCGGGTCCGGGCGGATAGGAAGTGGTCACGGTGAAATTCCCTGGATGGTCGTGGTCGGGTGACGGGCGATCAAAGGGGTGCGTCTCTATCGTGCGCGGACAGCCGGTGTTCGGCCCCCGGTGGGCGGCGCCCTACGCCGGGTGTGGCCATGGCTATCCGTGTGTGTCCCCCATTTCCTCTGTCCTGGAACAGCTTCAAGACATCGTTAGCTACCGTACGCATAGAGTGGTTGCGGCGCACAACAATCGAAGGCGGTGGGGCCCGGCGCTCCGCGATGCCCGCGTCGGTGGTAACGGGATCCACTGACGCGCAAACGTCGTCACCGTAGGATGACCATTCAGTCTGTTTGACAGTCGTTTTCGGGGTGGGTTCATGAGTTCGTCGCCGGTTCCAGCGGAGCTGCGCATCAATCACGCGCCGCCGGAAGAGTATGTGCGGCAACGGGTCACCAACACCTTGATATTGTCGGTGTTCTGCGCGGTGGTCGTCGGCGGCCTGTATTTCCTGTTGAACCTGCGCTACTGGGCCCTACTGGGTCTGGTGCCGATGCTGCTGGTCGTACCGTTCGGCGTGATCGGCTTCGTCCGGAACGTCACCCGCGCACCGATGTACCGCGCGACCGTATCCGAGCTCGTCATGTCCCGGCGCTGGCGTCGGGACTGGTCACAGATCGAGTGGATGTCGATCGGCGGCAAGTACGGCGCCGAGTTCCGGGTCGGCCTGCGTGACGGACGCACGAGCAGGGGTTTCGCCTTGACCGGAGGCTACGACGTGCAGTGGTGGGAGTTCTTCGACTACATCGGAAAAGTAGCCCCGCACGTACGTTTCATCGACCGCCGCGACCACGATCGGGCGTGGCGTCAACGCACGTCGTCATCGGCCGCACCCGAGCGGCCCTCCCGCCCCGCCGAGCGAATCGCTCAGTTTCTCGCCTCGGCCGGGGGGCTCGCGGCGATCATCGCCGGCCTGCTCTTCTTCGTCTGGAACTCCGCCGACCCCGGCCGCGCCATGTGCGACGAGCGGGAGATGTCGCCGGGCGACAGATGCGTGTCCTCGACCGGCAAGAACACCACCTACGCCGACGAACTCGCCACCAGCAGCCGCCAGCGGGACGGTGCGCCGACAGCACTCGCCGTCGCGCTCGGCGGCGTGGTCGTGTCCATCGGCTCGTTCACGGCGCTGGTCATCATGGGGCGCGGGGATTGGCAGGATGAGGATCCGGCCCTGCCGCCGGTCACCACCTACCGGGCCGTCGATCGAGGCTGAACGCCGGGCCCCGGGTAACCCGGGAGTCTGCGTCTATCCCCTTGTGCCTCAGTGGGGTTCGTCGAAGGTGTCGGTTCCGTCGAACGCGGACACGTAATTGCCCGCGAACTCGATCACCGCCTGATCCCTGACTGTCATTGCAAGACAGAGCAATTCATCAGGCCGTTGAACGGTGGAATCGGCGGTCAACCCGGACAGCGCATCCAGCGAACGGAGGTGGCTCGCGTGGCCGCGTTGCCCCTGTAATTCGGGGGTCGGCCCAACTCTGAAATTGCCATGATTCAGAGTTTCGGGAAGCTAGCCTTCACCGACCCCGCGGGTGGGTCGCGAACCGGAGGCGAGTGAATGAACACTGGACGTTGGATTGCCAGGGGTGCAACGGGTTTGACGGGTGCCGCGGCCTTGGCCGCCGTGATCGCCGCGCCGGCTTCCGCGACGGTAACCGAATTCGTCATCGATCCCGCCGGTGGGCCGTACGTGGTGGGGCAGCGCTACCAGCTGTACGCATCCGGCGAGCTGTCGCGCATGGACCTGCAGAACCCGCGAGTTGTTTTCTTCGACAACGGCGAATGCATCGGGAACAGCGGGACACTGGGCGGCTACGAGGGTGGCGGCACCTACGCGTCGGTGCAGTGGGTGCCCACCATTCCCGGAACTCACGTGCTGGTCACCAGGCACGCCGGCACTTCTCGGACGATCACGGTGACGGTCGAGCGGGCGCCGGCCGGAAGCGTCACCGCCAGCCCCCTCAACCAGGGTGCGTGCGGCCTCATCGAAACCGGCAGTCTCGGCCGCTACGGCATCCTCCCGGCTCTGACCGGCAGCAGCGCCGGTTCCTGATCGGCAACCGGTGAACCGCCGGCCCGGTCGGTGAAGACCCGCGGAGAACCCACACGGGGTCTCCGCGGGCCGGGGTTTCCGGCGAAAATATTCCGGTTCCCGCCACTTTTCACTCGCCGCGAAACCGGCGGATTTTGCTCCGCGGACCGGAATGCGGTCTTGTCCGGCGGGGGTTACCCCTGCTTGTCGCCACACCGGCGTACCCACGGCAGGAGAACACCAATGACTACCGCACACCCGACCAGCCTGGCCGTCCTCGGTCTCGGCCAACTCGGAGCAACTCTGGCCCGGGCGTTTCTGGACAACGGCCATGACCTCGCGGTGTGGAACCGCACGCCCGCCAAGGCGGATGCTCTGGTCGAACGCGGCGCGCGGCGCGCGGAGTCGGTGGCCGATGCGGTGCGCACGGCCGACCTGATCATCACGGTTTTGTCGGATTACGCTGCCGCCGAACAGCTTCTGGAGCCGGTCGTCGACGACCTGCGCGGCAAGACGATCGTCAACCTGATCTCCGGCACTCCCGAGCAGGCCAGGGCGCTGGCGGCCTGGTCGGGCGAACGCGGCATCGGCTACCTTGATGGCGCGGCGATGAGCGGCACCACGGTGGTCGGGAAGCCGGAGGCGCTCTTCATCTTCAGCGGGCCGGAAGAGTCCTTCGCGTCGCACCGGCCGGCGCTGTCCGCCCTCGGCAACGCGGTGTACCTGGGCGCCGATCCCGGACTCGCCGCCATGTACGACACCGCGTTGTTCGGCCTGATCTGGGGCTCGCTGAGCGGCTTCTACCACGGCGCGGCGCTCCTGGGGACCGAGCAGGTAGCGGCGAAGACCTTCGCCGAAGTCGCCGTCGGGCACCTGTCGTTCATCGCGCGCCTGTTCGCCGAACACGCGAGCCAACTCGATCGCGGCGAGTTGTCCGACGCCGACGGCACGGTGAAGGTGCACGCCGACGCGGTACACCACCTGCTCGAGACCAGCCGCCGCCAGGGCATCGACACCGCGGTACCCGAGCTGTTCGCCCAGCTGCTCCGGCGCGGAATCGACTCGGGGCGAGGCGGTTCCGGCGTCGCCGTGGTCGCCGAGTCGATCAGAAACGGTGCGTGAATCGGGGCTCGCTCGACAGGCCCGGAACCGGCGCGAGTCACGCTGAACGCAGCGCCGGTCGGCCTTCCGATCCGAAGGAACACTCGCCACGATGAGCGGGTGCTCCTTCCCCATTCCCGGCACCACGAGCAACTCTCTCCGATGCGCATCGGAAGACCAACCGGGCCCGCACCGAAGAGTGTGTCGCACTGCGACAGTAGTCTGCGATGGCCATGATCAGCTGTAGCTCCGACCGGGGTGACTTCCCGATGAGCCGCCGATCCGGCGGATCTTCCGGGACGTCGTCACCGACCGGCTGACAGGCCCGCGTCCGCCGCAGGCGGCGATGCTGTTCCAGTCCTCGGTCGACCCGTTCTGGACCGACGATCGCTTCTTCCTCGCGGACTTCTACAGTGAGATCCTCCATCAGGACACCTGCCTACCCGATACTCCCGACGGCGTCGCGCTGCTGGCGGCCTTGGCCATCGACGACCGCGTGCCACCACAGCAGCGTTTCCGGGTGATCAGCCTGCTGTTCGGCATCGCCACCCTCGCGGACCGTCACGTGGCTGAATACTGGCCCGGCACAACACCGTACGCGGATCCCGAGAACGAGAACCGAGCACGGGAGGCGGTCCGGCGCTGCACCCCGGACCTGCTCGCCCGGTGGGCATCCGAACGCCCGGCGGTCCGGTTGGCACTCGCGGCCCTGGCCGTGGTGTTCCCCACCGCCCGAACGCTACCCGCCCTGACCCCGCGGCTCGAAGGGTTTACCGAGCAGCACCCGCCGGGCACCGACATCGGCGACTACGTGCGGTTCATTCTGGTACTGGCCGCCGGCAACGACACCCGAACTCGCACTGCCGTTGCATCTCTCACCACCACCGCGTGGGAGGGCACCCCTCGCGAAGCGCCGGCGTCGGCCCGATCCGCCCACCTAATCGGCCAGATGCTGAACCGGGTCGGATCGGGACTCACGCGGTCGCACTCCGGAAAATGACTCCACGGCGGGTGCGAAAATCAACTCCGCGCCTTACCCGGCCGCCGCTGAACGCTTTGTAGTGCTGAATGAAGGACCGGCTGGTTCTCGATGTCGTGAGGTGGGCGGAATAGGTTCGCCGTGAGCCCTGCTGGATCGTTCATGTCACGCCTGATGCGGAGGCGAACGATGACCGAGAACCTCGCGAGCGTGCACAGCGATTCATCCGCCGTAGTGCACGAGGCACGACACTCTGATTGCGCGTCGCCGCACCGGCGGATGCGGGGGATGAGGGGTACATCCACCGGTGCGGCAACGCATCTCCGAACGAGCCCCGTGTAGGCCGGGACCGCGTCGGCTGCCCGACACCTCGCCCTCCGCGGCACGGTGTCGCAACCGAAGTATCCGCGCGCGAACTACTCAAACGGATTGCGCGCGAACCAGTCCCGAATGTCGGAATATTCGGGTACTGCAGGGCAGCGGCACTACATTGTCTGCTCGGTGCGAGCGTGCGGTCGAGCCGCGGCTGTCGGGCCGCGTTGGATGGCGGCGCACAGCGCACGGGCGGCCAACCCGAGATCGAACGCGCGGTCACGCTCGATTTCGGTCATCCGCCACCGCCCGCCCACGCCAAATCATCAACGGTTACTGGATCAGCTGTCGTCGAGCAGGGCTGCGCGCGAGCCTGATGTGTGCGCCCGCGTGGCAAATTCACCTGTGCCACTGCGCTTCCAGTTCCATGCCTCGAAGCGGCTATGGAATTCGCCGACCGCGGAGATCCCCATACCGGTATCAGGCGAGGTACTTCGTCAGGTGGGGGAGGGCCTCGCCGGGGTGGGTGGCGATGATCGGGTCGCCGATGGCCTGAAGTTTCCAGCCGGACCGGGTGCGATAGAGCTTGCCCAGGACGAGGCCGGTGTGCCGGCCGCCACCGGCGAGGTCGAAATGCGCGAGCTCCGCGCCGCGGACGCTGTCGAAGAGATGGCAGTGGGCGTTGCCGACCGTGTCGAAACTGTGCCCGCCGTACGAGGTTACGATCAGAACGACGGTCGCGACCTGATCGTGGATGCGGGCGAGGTCGGCGGTGATGATCTCGCCGTCCCCCGCGCCGTGTCCGGTCAGATCGTCGCCCAGGTGCCGGACCGAGCCGTCCTTGGAGCTGAGCTGCGCGAAATACACGACGTCGAGCAGCTGATGCCGGTGGTCGAAAAGCAGTGCGGCGGAGTCGAGGTCGATGCGCGCGGCGGCGTCGACCGTCGACAGCGGATCCCAGCCGACACTCATCCGGACGTGATCGAGGCTCTCGCCGGTGCCGGTTCGCAGCCGGATGGTCTGGCCGGGATCGAGCTCGAGAGATCGCGAAATGTCCACGACCGCTTCGGTGGGCGGCTGAACATGCACCGGGTGGCCGTCGAGGAACACGTGGTGCTGTGCCATCAGGCCGATGAAGCCGCCGGCGTGGCCGCGCCCGCGATCGACGATCTGCCACCGGTTCTCGACGCGTTCGATATCGAGCGCGATCAACGCGCTGACATCGCCGAGGTCGAACAGCTTGTAGCTGTGGGCGATCGAGCCGCGATCGTCGCTCGCCTCGATCACCACCGTTTCGCCGTCGAACGTCCCATGGGGATTGTCCAGGCCCAGAACCACACGCACGGTGGTGATTTCGGTGGGAACCCGACCGAGATCCAGCTCCAGCGCGGAGAACATCCCGGGTTCCGAGTCCAGTGATCGCACCCCCGGAGCCGCACGTTTGGCGCCGAAGACGAAGTCGGTGTCGTCGTGACGCGTACCGGTGGCGGTGAGCAGGAACGCTCCCAGATGCGCGGGCGCGTGGGTTCGCGCCGCCAGCAGCACGCGGGTGGTTCCGGCCGGTACGGGCCGCCGATCATCGACCAACATGGTTCCCCTTCAGAGCCCGGGAACGCCCGGATCGGCGTTCACGACACCGCCCACCGTATCGGCCCGTCGCCGTGGCTGCCCGAACCGTTTTCGTCGGAGGCGAGTTCAGGCGGCGAATGCGCTGCGGACCACGGACTCATCACCGTCGATCCTCAGGCCCAGCGCGAGGGCGTCATCGACGGAGAGCGCGCCCGCGGCGAGTCCGAGGATGAAGGCGGGATCGGCGCTGACGGTCGCGTCGAGTTCGCCGCCATCGTGGGGAGCGACCTCGAATCCCGTTCTCGCCGAGCGGAGTTGAAAGGTCCGCTCGCCGATCTCGAGGCCGATCGTCGCGCAGGGGCGGTCCCCGACCCGGGCGGCGAGCAGCGCGGGGACGGCGAGGGCCAGCCATTCGGGCCGGAACGTATCGGTGCCGGGGCCGGAAGTCATCAGTGGGGTGGACCAGCGGATGAGGCCCTCGATCGGCTCACGCAGCTGGGCGCCCCAGGGGGTGAGAGCGTATTCGACCGTGTTGCCCGTGCCCGTCAGCCGGCGTTCGATCACTCCGGACGCTTCGAGGTCGCGCAGGCGGTCGGCGAGCAGGTTGGTCGCGATGCCGGGCAAGCCTTCGATCAGGTCGCGGTAGCGGGCGGGGGCGAGGAGCAGCTGGCGCACGATGAGCAGATTCCATCGGTCGCCCACGACCTCGAGGGATCGGGCGAGCCCGCAGTACTGGCCGTAGCTACGCATCAATTCCTTCAATCGCTTGAGAATTTCAAGTGCACTTGAGAAGATCAAGCATACATTGATGGCGAACGTAGGGGGTTTCACCATGACCGATACCACCGGCCGCGTTCGACCCGCCTGGGTCGATGACGCTTTGTTCCCGTTCGAGAGCCGCTTCGTCGATATCGACGGCCACACCGTGCACTACGTCGACGAAGGGGCCGGTCCCACACTTCTCTTCCTGCACGGCAATCCGACCTGGTCGTTCCTGTGGCGTGCGGTGATCAGCGCACTGCGCGACGACTTCCGATGCGTAGCAATGGATTACCCGGGCTTCGGGCTCTCTGTGCCCGAACCCGGCTACCGCTTCCTGCCCGAGCAGCACGCCGATGTGGTCACCGGGTTCGTCGATGCACTCGGCTTGGCGGAGATCACGCTGGTCGGACAGGACTGGGGCGGCCTGATCGGCCTGGCGGTCGCGCAGCGGCGGCCGGACGCCTTCGAGCGGTTCGTGCTCGCCAACACCTGGGCGTGGCCGGTCAACGGCGTCCCGCACTTCGAAGCCTTCGGCCACCTCGCCGGTAATCCGTTGAGCCGCTTACTGGTCCGCCGGTTCAACCTGCTGGTCAACGTGTTCATCCCGACCGGCCACCGCAGGCGCAAACCCACCGTCGCCGAGATGGACCACTACCGGCGGGCACTGGGCACCCCCGAGCGCCGTCAAGCCTCCGCGGTGCTGCCGGGCCGGGTTCTGGCGAGCCGCGAGTTCTTCGCCGAGGTCGAGGCGAAGCTGCCCGATATCGCCCACCGGCCGACGCTGATCATATGGGGCGATGCCGACATAGCCTTCCGCCCCGCGGAACGCCGGCGGCTGGAAGCGACCTTCCCCGAACACAAGACGGTCATCGTCGAGGGTGCGGGCACCTACGTGGAGTCCGACGCCCCCGAGGAGTTCGTCTCCGCGATCCGCGACTGGATCGCGACGTAGCTGGCTGGCTGTCTCGGGTATCGCCGCGTGCGGGGGCTGCGCCGCGACGAGGTCGCACTACCGGCCGAGATCGGCGTCGACTTGCGAACGGATGGGCGGCACCCGGACCGGCGTCTTCGGCGAGGTCCCGCGGACTTGGTTCGTGCCGAACGACGCGGCGTCCGTCGCGCACCGTCGAGCGAGGGCCGATGTGCGAGGGTGAGTGCATGTTCGAACTACTCGGGGGCTTGTGTTTCTTCGCCATGATGGCGGTGGTGATCGTGCTCGTCATCAGAGCCGCCACGTCGTCCAAGCGCCCGCCCCACCGGCCCGGCGCCGGTTACCCCGGCTACCCGCCGGGCCACACCATGCAGCCGGGACCGTATGCGCCGCAACAGCAATGGACTCCGCACCCCGGGCAGTATCCGCCGCAGGGCTATCCGCAACCGGGCCCGGCGAATCAGGCCCCGTATGGCTATCAGCAGCAGCCGGTGTACCCGCAGCAGCAGCCGGTGTATCAGCAGCAGCCGCCGGTGTACCCGCAGCAGCCGCCGTCCGGCTACCCGCCCGCGACCTGACCCGAGCCCGGCCGGTGTGGCGCGTTGCGCCGTGAGCAGCCTCACCCGCCGCCCCTCCGGCACCGAGCTATGGTTGACCTGTCGCGAAAAGCGCGTTCCGCCGTTCAGAGCGGGACGTCGCCCGTACATCGATTCAGTTCTGATCGTTGAGCGTCTCCCTACCGGGATCGGGCCACACCGCCCGCTCCCGGCAACCGTGCCGACACGCGTCGGCGAGCCGGAGGAGCGCCACCATGCAGAAGATCATTGCCATCGTCGGAGCCGGACTGGGCGGACTGACGCTCGCTCGAGTACTGCGGGCGCATGGCGTCGCCGCGACGATCTACGAGGGCGAGGCCTCGGCGACCACCCGTACGCAAGGCGGCCTGCTCGACATCCACGAAGAGACCGGTCAACTCGCGCTGCGCGCGGCCGGCCTGTACGACGATTTCCGCACACTGATCCGCCCGGGCGAGGACGCCAAGCGCGTGGTCGACCGTCACGGCGACATTCTGCTCGACAGGCCTGCGGTACCCGGTTCCGCTCGTCCGGAGGTGGACCGCGGTGAACTGCGCCGCCTGCTCATCGATTCGCTGCCTCCCGGGACGATTGAGTGGGGTCATAAGCTCTCATCGGTCCGGCCCCGCACGGGCAGAGGCTATGACCTCGCTTTCGCGGATGGCTCCGCCGCCCACGCCGACATCGTCATCGGTGCGGACGGCGCATGGTCGAAGGTGCGCCCGCTACTCACTCCCGCCGAGCCCGTGTACAGCGGAATCTGTTTCATAGAAATCGCTTTCGCCTCGGCGGCGCGGGCCGCTCGGGCGGGCGTGGCCGAGATCGGCAGCGGCACGCTGATGGCGGTCGCGCCCGGTAAAGGCATCATCGCCCATCGCTACGCCGACGGGCGCGTGGCCGGATACGTGGCTCTGAACAAGCCCGAGGAGTGGATGAGGTCGATCGATTTCACCGACCCGCCCGCGGGCCTGCGCGAAGTCGCCGCCGAATTCGAGGGCTGGTCGCCACGACTGACCGCCTTCGTGACCCGCAGCGACGCGGAACCCTGGCTCCGGCCCATCTACGCCCTCCCCGTCGGGCTCACCTGGGACAGGGTCCCGGGCGTGACACTCATCGGCGATGCCGCGCACCTGATGTCACCCTTCGCCGGTGAGGGTGCGAACCTGGCGATGTACGACGGCGCCGACCTGGCGAGCAAGCTTGTCGGTCACCACGATGCCGAAGCCGCGCTCACCGAGTACGAGGAGCAACTGTTCCGGCGTGGCGGCAATGCTGCCGCTCGCTCGGCGCGAAACCTCGAGACCTTCTTCGGCGGGGAAGCGCCACGGAGCGTGGTCAGCATGTTCGACCACTCCTGAAGCGCCACAACCGTTCTGGACTCACACGGTCACTTTCTCGAGGTGTGCAACCGCTACAGTTCGATCGGCCGATACTTCAACGCCGCGTCCACGACCGACTCGGCCGAGAGCTCCGCGAGGCCGGGTTCCGGGTGGTAGATAAGATCCGCCGCGCGTGGGTGCGGCACGTTCGTGGTGAAAACCAAGAGGTAGTAGTCGGTCTCGGGATCCGCGGCCAGAATCCGCTCCACGACGGCTACCAGCTCCTCGCGCGTGATGCCGGGAAACCGGGGCCACGCCGGGCGGGCCGCCTCGCGGGCGAAATCGTCGAGGTCGCGGGCACCGTGATACCCGATGAAATCGAGGGGCGTGTAGCTGTGCCCGGTCTCGGCGTTGAACGTCGCCACCGCTTCCTCGGCGGGCGCGCCGCTGATGATCAAGTCGGCGATTCGCTCGATCTGGGTGCCGAGTTCGGAGAGGCGCGTTCGAGTCACGGTGGGCGGGAGCAACTCCGGGCGCAGGTCCATACCAGGCATTATGCGATGTCGCTCGCACCGACGGTGAGCGTCGGCGGGGTGGGCGCCCCGCCCGGGCGCCGAGCCCGCGGAACGTCTCGACCTCTGCCATGTCCGGACGCGTGCCGGTGATCAGGTCACGCGTGTCCCGAGAACACACGCCGGGCCGCCCCTGTGCCCGCGATCAAGCTGCGGAGGGGCCCCATGGCCGGGAGCTACGTGGTTGAGGCCTTCCTTGGTGGGTAAAGCGCGGAGGTACCGCGGTTGGGACCGGCACCGGTCCGGGCCGAAGACCTTGATCACGGGAGGTTTCGATGTCCGACGAACTCGATGGCATGCGGGTGCTGATCGCCACATCGAACACGGGTGTGGAACACGACGAGCTGGTGGTGCCGCGCGATCGGTTACGTGAGCGTGGTGCGCAGGTGACCCACGGCGCGATCGAGCGGGCTCCCGTGCGGACGTTCCGGCATGATCTGGAGCCGGACGAGGTCGTGCAGCCCGATACCGCGCTCGCCGAGATCGATCCGGCCGCGTTCGACGTGCTGGTTGTTCCGGGCGGAACCGTCAACGCGGACAAACTCCGCGTCGACCCGTCGGCGCAGGGCCTCGTTCGGGCGTTCGTCGAGGCGGGGTCCCCGATCGCCGCGATCTGTCACGGGCCGTGGCTGCTGGCGGAGACCGACATCGCGAAAGGCAAGACCCTGACCTCGTACCCGTCGTTGCGAACGGACCTGGTCAATGCGGGTGCCGACTGGGTCGACGAGGCGGTGGCGCGCGACCCCCGCGAAGGCTGGACGCTGATCACCTCGCGCACGCCCGAGGACCTGCCGGATTTCGTCGACGCGATCGCCGCCGAACTCGCAGCGCACACCTGAGCACCGGCCGCCACCACCTGCCCGAGTCGGTGGAGTTTCGGTGCCGGCCGGGCGGGCATACGCGGTAGACCGACCCGCGGCCGGGCTGAGCGCACGGCCCGGACCAATGGACGAAGGTGGGAATCGGTGGGACAGCGTGTGCGCACGAGCGTTTCGATGATGGTGGCCGTGACCGCGGCGGTGCTCGCGCTCGCAGGGTGTGACAAAGCCGAGGACGTGGTCAACCGAGGTGGCGATACCCCGTGCAACGAGTTCGTCGCGCAAGACCGCGACAAGCAGGAAATGACGGTGCGCAAGTATCTGCAGAAGGACACCGAGCTGGCGACGCCGTCGTCTCAGGACATCGCCGGCGCGATCTCGGTCATCGATCCGATGTGCCGCGCCCAGTCCGACACCGAGACGCCGATCCGTAACGCCGACCTCTCGGGAATCCTGCCCCCCAGGTAATAGCCTCCGCCCGAACGGGACACGACCACACCGCGACATCGCTCCCGGTGGCGATGCCGTGCGTCGGGTCCGGACGTCGATGGTGATGCTCGATTCTCGGATCACCTGTCCGTCGGGGCACGTCAGGAATCGGTGCACTCGTCCACCCGGGTGCATGATGAACCATCGACCGCACGAGATCGAGCAGCCGGATCCCGGACACGTGCGGCAGTGACGCGACGGGAACCGGAAGACTCGACGGCCTATGAACATTCGTGATTCCGACTCGATCACCTCTGCCGCGCGGGAGCCGTCGACGAGCGAGTCCGTCCCGCGCTCACTCCGGACGATCGGGCACGGGGTCGCCCGAGAACCGCGACCGGGCAGCGAGCCGGAACCGCCGTCCGGACGATCGCCTGTGCCACCGTGGGCGGTCGACGGCACGGTCGCGGCGCTGGTGACCGCGGCCACGGTCGGGCCGCAGATACTCGAGGGGCGACCCTGGTGGGTGATCGGGCCGGCGTTGGCCGCGTCGGTGCCGCTGCTGTGGCGCAGGCGGGCACCGCTGCCGACCCTGGGCGTGGTCGCGGCCGCGGTTGTCGCACTGGCGTGCGTGCACGCTCTCCCGATGCTGCCGTACGGAACCGCGGTGTGCGCGTACACAATCGCCGCCTACGCCCGGCCCTTCGAACGCGCGACCGCGGTCGCCGGGGGAGTGCTGGCGATCCCGGTTTCCCTGGTGCTCCCGGGCGAGCCGATCGAGGCCTACGGATACGCGGCCTTGACGTTCCTCACCGCCTGGGTCATGGGCACCGGCGTGCGGGCGCGCCGCACACAGATCGAATTGCTGCGGGAACGCACACGTCGCATGGACGAGGAACGGGTCGCGGCGGCGGGGCTCGGCCACCGGCCTGTTCGGCGCCTGGTGGAGTCTGGGCTAGAAGCAGATGCCGAGTCGTCCGGTCACCGCGGCGATTTGAATCAGGGGCAGGACCTCGGTCTGGGTGCGCGGCCATCGACTTCCCGTCCGGGCTGGTCTACGCCAAACAGCACCTGGTCGCGGGATGGGAGGCCGAACTCGTCCCCGGCACCCGCCTGGCCCCCGTGCCCGGCACCGACTGGGCGATGGCCGTGTGCTTCGATCTGGACTTCCCGGACCTGGTCCGCGCCAACAGAAACCAGGGCGCCTCGCTACTGCTGGTCCCCGCCTTGGACTTTCGCGACGACCACTGGCTGCACAGTCGCATGGCAGTGCTGCGCGGCGTCGAATCCGGCGTCGGCGTCGCGCGTGTGGCACAGCTGGGCGACCTGGTTCTCAGCGACGCGAACGGCCGGATCCGTGCCACCGCCCCAGCGGACTTCACCCGAACCGCGAGTGTGCTGGCGACCGTGACCCAACCCGCTCATCCGACCCCGTATGCGAGGTTCGGTGAGTGGTTCGACGTACTGATCGGCCTGATGTTCGCGTTTACGGTCCTGACCACCGTCCGTACCCGCGGGGGCGGCGACAACCACGAGAGAGCCTCATGACGCCCGGCGGACCGTCGCGATCCTCTCGTTCCCGTTCCTGGCCGATGTTGCTGCGATTTCGCCGCCGGGTCGCTATGCTTGTTCGTATCCGAACGAACAGCCTCGAAACTGCCGGTATCCCAACATCGTTCGGGAAATGCAGGTAGCTCGACCCGATGCGGGCACTGTGTGAGTGCCTCGTTCGATGCTCGTGCACTTGCGAATAGAGCTGTTGCGCAAAAGAGTTGGTGCATCGCCGCCAGAAGCGTGGCGTGACCGACTCATATCCATACCGGGAACGAAGATACGGAGCGTGGACCTCGTGGGCCAGGCTCGGCCAGGTCTGCGACGGCGGTTCTGATCAGCGTATTGACTTGGGGTGCAACCGATAGCGGTTCGGGAGGTGTATCCGGCGTACTCGATCGGCAAGACACCGGTCGGTCGGCGCTACGGGGTTCCAGGACCGTGCAACGCCGAACATGACGGTTCATCGCTTGCGGCTCGACTCGCCGTCGAGGCGGGCGAGGTGGTTCGTGCGTGGACAAGGGAAGGGGACGGCCGTTGTTATCTCAGGAGTCGGTGTCGTCGCATCTATCGATCGATACTCAGCTACGAGCGTTGCGTCACCGCGTCCCGTATCTGATGGGCGCACTGGTCGCCTCCAGCGACGGGTTGGTGATCGCACACAACCTACCCGCGGAGATCGAGCCCAGCGGGATCGCGGCGCTGGCGGCGACCCAGTGGTCGCTGTCGGTACGGTTCATCGCGACCACCCACGCTTCGGACCTGAACGAGGTCGTCATCGAAGGACGTGGTGGACGGGCCGTGGTCTACGGCGCCGGCGCCACGGCGGTCCTGACCGTGCTGACCGACCCCGACGCGGTACTGGCGCGCGTACACCTGGAAGCGCGACCGGTCGCCCGCGAGATCGCGGAGTTGCTGACCTCGGCGGCCGCGACGAGCACCACCTGAATTGCATTGCACCGCAGTCCATGAAGAAGGGATCGTGTGATGTCGAATCTGGATGTGGCGTTGAAGGAAATGATGGACGTCGACGGCGCGCTCGGCGCCGCGGTCGTCGATTACACCAGCGGGATGACCCTCGGCACGGCCGGTGGTTCGCCGGGGTTGGACCTGCAGGTCGGGGCGGCCGGGAACACCGAGGTGGTGCGCGCCAAGATGCGCACCATCGAGCAGATGGGCCTGAACGAGGGCATCGAGGACATCTTGATCACCCTGGCGGGCCAGTACCACCTGCTACGCCCACTGAACTCGCAGCCGTCCGCGGGCCTGTTCCTGTATCTGGCGCTGGACCGCTCACGCGCCAATCTCGCTCTGGCACGGCACAATCTGCGCAGAATCGAGGAAGGGTTGCAGATCTGACCCTGCCCCGGGCGGCGACGGAAGCGGCTATCGAGACTCGCGTTTGATCGTGCGATAGCCGGGCTGCGGCCGCGTGCGTGCTAGCGGTTGAATCGCGACGAATGCTTGTCGACGAACGCCAGGGCGAGGTCGGCGACCTCCCGCCAGCCGGAGTCGATGATCAGCGAGTGTCCCCGGTTCGGAACGATCGCAAGCTCGGTATCGGCAACCTTCTTCTGCTGTATGCGGTATTCGTTCTCCACGACCGCCTGCGGCACGGTGTTGTCCTCGGCGCCGGCGATCAGTAGCAACGGCCCTCGGTTCTGATTGTCGGTGACCACCTTCGTCTCCGCGAACGGATTGAAATTGGCGGTCGCGGCCTGGAAGATCGGCACACTCGACGCGGGGACGTGGAACTCCTCGTAGAGTGCGCGGCCCTCGCTTTCGCTCAGCGCGTTCGACCAGCCGAACGCGAACTGCTCCCAGGTAAGTGTCACGCCGTGCCTGGTGTGATTGAAGCGGAGTAGCGCGGGCGCCGCGGCTTTGAGTGCCTTGGGCGGGAGCGCGGTCACGCCCTGGAACTGGGCCGGGCTGATGGCGACCGTTGCGGCGTTCTTCGATTCGCCGGCGAGCTTCTGCGCGATGAGGCCGCCGAAACTGTGACCGATCACCACCGGTGCTCGGTCCAGGGCGTCGATTGCCTCGGCGTAGTGCTCGGTGACCTGATTGACCATCTTCCCCGCGAAGGCGTCCGGGTTGGCCTTCGCTTGATCGACCGTGTCCGGGTCGTCGGGCCAGCCGGGAGCGAGGGTGGCATAGCCCTGGTCCTCGAACAGGTCACGCCACACGCGCCAGCTGCTGGAGAGCAACCAGAGGCCGTGCACGAACACGACCGGGGTCTTGCCGGAGGCGTTCGCGGCGGTGATCTCGTCGAGTTCCGTGGAGGTCAGAGTCATTGCGGTTCCGTTCTGTCGTGGGTTGTGCACGGGCTCAATCCGTTTCGGCGCCAACCGTGCAGCTCTCCGGATATCTCGAGAGCTGCACGGTCATCGTGTCCGCGCCGCTGCTTACCGCGCCGACGATTCGGCCGGCTCGTTCTGCGCGGCGGTTACGGCGGCGAGAGCCTCGCGGATCACAGCGACGACCTCCGCGGGACGGGCGTGCATGACGAGGTGTGAGGACTCGACCTCGACGACCGATACTCCGGCGCGCTCGTAGCCGAAGCGCTGCACGTCGGGGTTGATCGCCTGGTCGGCGGAGGCGACGATGCCCCACGCCGGCTTCTCGGCCCAGGCGGGCGCGCCGACAGCGGGTTCGCCGAACGCGGCCGCGGCGAGCGGGCGCTGGGACACGGCCAGGACCGTGGTCAGCGCGGCGTCGACCTCGGCTGCGAAGATCGCCGGGAATCGGGTGACGTCGACCGACACGTCGGTGCCGGGCTCGGCTGCTCCTTCGATCGGATACGGGGTGTAGACCAGGGCTTCGCCCAGGGGCGAGGGGGCGAAGCGGTTCTGCAGTTCGCCCAGGCTCTCGCCCTCGGCGAGCACATATGCGGCCAGATAGACCAGGCCGGCGACGTTGGGTTCGTTGCCGGCGACGGTGATGACCGCTCCTCCGTAGGAATGCCCGACGAGCAGGACCGGGCCGTCGATCCGGCGCACCACGGAGGCGATGTAGGCGGCGTCGGCGGCGAGGCTGCGATTGCCCGACGGCGGCGCTACCACCTCGATGCCCGCATCCAAGAGCCGGCGGACAACGGGGGCGTAGCTCGAGGCGTCGGCGAAGGCGCCGTGGACCAGAACGACGGTGGGGGAGTTCGACATGATGGGCTTCTTTCGTGAACCGCCCGGGGCGGCGGACTCGTCCATCGGGATGCGATGGCCGATACTCGAACGCTAACCAGGGCCTGTTGATGGCGAGTGACCGATTTGTGTACCCGCACATCCGATTTCAGAGGTGTTTGCCGAGGAAGCCCACGACCAGAGCGGCGACGTCGTGCAAGGCGGTTTCGAGCAGGAAATGTCCGCCGTCGAGTAGATGCACCTCGGCATCGGGGAGATCGGTGACGAAGGCGAGCGCGCCCGCGGGCCCGAACACCGGGTCGTTGCGGCCCCACACCGCGAGCAGGGGCACCTGGCTGGCGCGAAAGTACTGCTGTACCAAGGGGTACAGCATCAGGTTGGCGGGATAGTCGCCGAACAGTGCGAGCTGTACCCGGTCATTGCCGGGCCGGGTGATCAGGTCGTAGTCGCGCGTCCACGTCGCCGGATCGATGAGCGTCTCGTTGGGTTCGCCCGATACGTACAGCCACCGGATCAGGTCGAGGGTGAGCATTTCGCGTGCACCCGCTTCGGCGTCCGGCACCGGGTTCTGCCAGTACCGGCGCAGCGGAACGAAGAACTCGGGCTGCAATCCCTCGTTGTAGGCATTGCCGCTCTGGCTGACAATCGCCCGCACCGCCTCCGGCGTCCGCAGCGCGAGACGCCAGCCGATCGGTGCACCGTAGTCGTGCACGTAGAGGGCGTAGCGGTCGATGCCGAGCTGAGCCAGGAGTCCGGCCGTGATGGTGGCCAGCGAATCGAAGGAGTATGCGAACTCTTCTGCCGGTGGCGCGTCGGAGAGTCCGAATCCGAGCAGATCGGGCGCGAGGACATGCCACCGGTCCGCGAGCAGCGGCAAAAGCCCCCGGAACATCGACGAGCCGGTCGGGAATCCGTGCAGGAACACCACGCTCGGATGGTCACGAGAACCGGCCTCGCGGAAGAACACTCGGTGCCCACCGACGTTGGCATAGCGGTGGTGGACAGAGACCATGTCAGCGCGCCCTCGACTCCGGTTCTCGGTGACCTCGTACTCGTCGCGAGCGTAGGAGAGCGTTGTTGACGATCAGTTGACGGGCACGGTCAGGGCTCGAGAATGGCGGATTCGACGCGCTCGAGCAGCCAGCGCTGCGCCCGGTCGATACCCCATCCGAAGGTCTCCGACGCCAGCACGAGCTGGGGGTTCCGGAAATGGAAGAAGATGATCCGCGCCGCGTCGGTCACCGAGAGTCCGTCGGCGAGCTCGCCGATATCCGCGATGCCCTGCGTGATGATCTCGAGCGCCTCGGTGTGTCTCCCGTCGGCGATCCGCATGAACTCCTGCGCCTGAGGTGAGCTGGCCGCCGCCCGTTCGACGATGCGCATGATGTCCCCGGCCTCTGCCGCGTGGGCGACGTATCCCTCGGCGAGGATGCGCAGTTTGTCGCGGCCGGTGCGGCCACGCTCGGCGTTACCGATGATGCGGCCGACCGTCGGGCTCGTGGTCCACATGTCCATCAGGGTGCCGAGCAGCCCCTCTTTGCCGCCGCATTGCGCGTAGACGGTGGCGGGGGAGACGCGCGCCTCGCGGGCGATCATGGCGACCGTGGTCCGCTCGTAGCCGTGGTCCGCGAACAGTTTCCGGGCAGCCGCGACGACCCCGCGGCGGGTCATCTCGGCGTATTCGTCGCGCCGGTTTCGAGTCGTTGCCTGCTCGGTCTGCTCGGACATCGACTGCCGCACTGCCTTTCCCCTTGGCGGAACACCGTGCGCAGCGGGTGTTCGTCCCCTTCACCCGCTGTGCTCGAAGGTCTCTACTGGCTGGAGTGGCACTCCAGCCAGTAGAGTGTACCTCGACGCCACGCCGGAGCAGCCCCCGATCAAGGGTTCGACGACTGGGTCGCCTATCCAGGGAGTCGCACATGACCATCGAGCTCTTCGTGCAGAGCGCAGATGACGCGGAGCCCGAAGCGGCGGCCGATGAGCTGCGCCTGCAGGTGCTCGGGCCCCTGCGGGTATGGCAGGGCGAGATCGAATTGCACGCCGGACCTCGTCAGCAGGCCTACCTTCTGGGCCTGCTGCTCGCCCGCCACGGCCGCCCGACCGGGGCCGACGAGCTCATCGACCTGATCTGGGGCGAGGACGCACCGGCGAGCGCACTCAATGTGCTGCACAAGTACATCGGCGCCATCCGCCGAATTCTGCAACCCGACCTGCCTGCCCGCGAGTCCGGCGCCTTCCTGCTCAAACGGGCCAGCGGGTATGTCTGCACGATCGGGCCCGACATCCTCGACCTCGCCCGATTCCGGGAGTTCACCGCTCGCGCTCGGTCCGATCTCGCCGCCGGCGACACCGCTGCCGCATTCGATCGCTTTCTGGACGCCGTCGCGCTGTGGAGCGGCCCGGCCGGTGATGGCTGGACGCACAATCCCGACGCGGCACCGATCTTCGCCGCTCTGAACGACGAGTTCCTCCAAACCTGTGTCGAAGTGGCTCGGCTCGCCGACTCGCTCGGTGAATCGACTCGCGCGCTTCCCGCCCTGCGGCGCGCGGCCGCGATGGCTGCCCTGCACGAGCCGGTACAGGCCGCCTTGGTCACCCTGCTCGGGCGGGCCGGACGGCAGGCGGAAGCCCTCGAGGTGTTCGACGCGGTCCGGCGGCGACTCGACGAGGAACTCGGCATCGACCCCGGCACGATCCTGCGCGCGGCCCGCCAGGGCGTCCTGACCCAGCTGACGGCCTGGTCGGATGCACCGCGCACGTCTCCCGTAATCCTCTCGCCCACAGCCACTCTCGGCATGCTGTCGGCAGCGGACGAGAGCCTGCGGACACCGGTCGCGCGACCTGGGATCGTCGGCCGATCCGAGGAACTGGCCGCCCTGGATCGCGCCCTGGAACCCGCGCTGCTCGGTGGGCGGGCGATCGTGGTGCTCGAGGGCGAGCCCGGGGTGGGCAAGAGCCGACTGATGGAGTCTCTCGCGCACGATGCCGAGTCCCGCGGGGCCCTGGTCGTCTGGGGCCATTGCCTCGACGGTGACGGCGCACCGACGATGTGGCCCTGGGTGGAAGTGGCGACCGGCCTGCTCGACGCGCTGCCGGCAGGGCGGAGTGAGCACTGGCTCTCGCGCGACCTCGGTCACTTCGTGGGCGCCCATCGCGACGAGATGCCGGCGAATCTCGATGGAAACGCTCGCTTCCGGCTGCTCGAGCAGATGGTCGATGTGATCACCGAATCCGCCGCGGCCCGGCCCGTCGCGCTCATCTTCGACGACCTGCAGTGGGCCGAGCCCAGCTCGCTGCAACTGCTCGATGCCGTCGTCAAGCGGCTTCCGCCCGCGGTGGCGGTGATCGCCGCGATGCGAGACCGAGGCACGGCCCCGAGCCTCGAGCTGACCCGAACCCTGGCGACGATGAGCCGAACCTCCGGGCACCGGCGAATATTCGTGGGCCCACTCGCTCCGGCGGAGGTCGGCGAGCTCGTGCGCAGCGAGACCGGAATCATCCCCCCGGCCGAGGTCATCGAGATGATCTACCGACGCACCACCGGCAACCCCTTTTTCGTGCGAGAACTGGCACGGCTGCTCGGGCCGCAAGGTGTGAGCGCCACCGAGGCCGTCGCGTTGAGCGGTGTTCCGCTCACCGTGCGCGATGTCGTGCGCGACCGGCTGGCCGCCATGGGCGGTGACACGATCGCGCTGCTCGAGGTGGCCGCGCTGATCGGGCGCTCGGTCGAGCTGCTCCTACTCGCCCGTGCGGCGTCCCTCGACGTCGGAACCTGCCTCGAGCGGCTCGAGCCGGTGCGCGATCTCGGATTGATCGGCCCGGTAGCCGATGATCCCTTCTCCTATCGGTACACCCATGACCTGGTTCGCCAAGCGGTGTCGGAGGGAGTCTCGCCGGTGCGGCGCTCGGCGATCCACGGACATATCGCGGACGCGATCGAGACGGGCGCGCTGAGCGACGAGTCCGCTCCCGAACGGCTGGCGCACCACCTGTGGTCGGCGGGTCCGATCACCGATCCCGGCCGAACCGTCTCGGCGCTGATCGGCGCGGGTTCCCGGGCTACCGCCAAGACCTCGCTGCAGGCCGCCGAACGGCACCTCGGGTCCGCGGTCGAGCTGGCGCGCAAGGCGTCGCTACTCGAACTGGAGCTCGCCGCCCTCTCGCAGCTGATCGCGGTCGTGGGCATGCGCTCGATGTACGGCATCGCCTCGGTCAGCCTGCTCGAGCGGGCCGAGCAGGTGGCCAGGCGACTCGGGGACGAACGCGTCGCCACCGGATTTCTGTTCTCGCGCTGGACCGCGCACGGTCAGGGACTGCAACTCGAGCAGAGCACCGTGCTCGCCGACCAGCTCGACCGGCTCGCCTCGACATCGGCCGATCCCGTCGTCCGCATGTACGGAACGACCGCCGTCGGCATCCATCGCTGGTGCATCGGCGAGGTCGGAGAATCCTTCCGCCGCCTCGATGCCATCAGCCCGGCCCTCGTGCCGCAGCTCGATCCGCTGGAGAACGACCCGGTTCGTGACGGTGTGCAGTTGATGGCCGCGGGTATGTTCGCCGAGATCACCGGCTACCACGGCGACCTGGCACGCGCCGACGACCTGTTCGCCACCCTCGGCATGGCAGCCGGTCGCGATCCCTACGCGGTCACCGTCGCCACCTCGTTCGAGGCCAGAACCGCCGCGGTCGCGGGTGATGCGCTCGGAGCACTACGGGCGGCCGACCGCGGCATAGCGGTCGATCCCGAGTTCTCGTTCGTCTCCCTCGGCACCTACCTGCGACTGGCTCGCCTGTGGGGGCAGGCACTGACCGGACTCGCTCCGGCCGATGCCGCCGGCGCGGCCGACGAGCTCATCCGCGGCAATCTCAGCAGCCCCGCACGGACCTGCGTCTCGACCTGGCTCGCGCTGCTGGCCGAAATGTATTTGGCCGCCGGCTCTTCGGCGGCCGCCGCGGCGGCCCTCGATCGCGCCGATGACGCACTCATCCGCTACGGGCAGCGATCGGCCGAGCCCCTCGTCATCCTCGTCCGCGCCGAACTCGCCCGGGCCGAGGGCGACGATCACGCCGCGGTCCGCGCGGCCGAGCGCGCCCGCGCCCTGGCTCGGCAGCGTGAGGCGCACCTGTTCGCCGAGCGCGCCGAGCGATTCCTCATCGAACTGCGTGGGTGAATCGGAGCGGTTGCCGGAATCCACCAACCATCCACTGGGCGCCGGCGCTCGCCGGTCGATGCTGTCTTCGAACTCGGGCGTGAAGGGACGGCTGATCCGTCCATGGTGTCCTGACCGGATAACTCGAATCATGGCTTGGAACAGCACATTCCCGCGATCCGAGCCCGTGTCCGCTTCCTCGCACCGGCGTTGAGGACTTCACTGGTGTTCGCCACTCGGCGCCACGGAAAGTGTTGGTGTCGAACGGCATACCCGGGGATCGGCAGGCCGACTTCAAGGGTTCGTCAACAGCAGACTGATTTTCGTGAATAAGGGGGAACACAGTGAAAGCAATCATCGCGGCCGTCACGATGGCCGGACTCACACTCTTCGGCGCAGGTACGACGGGGATCTTGAAGTGACCGCGAACGACGCCGAGCCCGATCCGCGGGCGCACTGGCGGCATCTGCCTCCCGAGCCGCGCGAGTGGATCGAGGAGAAGCCGGTCGAACCCTCGGCCGCGAGCTACATCCCTGAGCCGGATACCTCCGCGCAGGCTGCTCGCTACGGCAACTGAGCCCGGCGAACCTCGTTTCGGGTCTCTCGGATGTCCGGAGCCGGTGACACTCTGCCGCGCGTTATCGGACGAACAGGGGGAGTGCGGGCGATGGCGGGCACTGACATCGGCCGGCGAGCAGGCCGGCGTATCAGCGCTTCCGGCCCGTACAGATATGGGACTTCGCCATCTCCACCTGTTCGTCCGTGAGCGGGGGCACGGTCAGCGCGAGACGAGGAGCCGCGTCGCCGCGGATCCCGTTGAGGACGACGGCCTGGTAGCGCCTCCAGAGGTCGGGGTTCACCGGTCGGGCGAACTCGGCCAGCGAATCGATCATGTGGACCAGGGCGAAGATGTCCGACGGCTCGATATCGGGTTGGATCACGCCCGCCGCGCAGGCGCGACCGACCACCGCCGAGATGACCGGCTTGATGCGATTCCGCATCTCGGCCAGGCCGTCGAGATCGTTGTCGAGTTCCAGCATTACTTCGCTGAGACCCCGGTTGGTGGCGAGGTGCGTGCACGCGTACTCGAAGAACTGCACCAGCCCCTCCCACGGGTCGGGGTGGGCGGCCGCGGTCTCGGCGGCGATCGCGAACTCGCCGACATTGGCCGCGAAGACCTCGGCGATCAGTTCGTCCTTGCCCGTGAAGCGGCGGTAGACCGTCCCGATGCCCACCCCCGCGCGCTCGGCTACGTCATCGAGGGAGATCTCCAGCCCGCGGTCGGCGAAGAGCTCGCGGGCCGCTTCGACGATCCGGCGCTGATTGCGGACCGCGTCGGCGCGCAAACGCCGAGGTGGGGACCCGGTTGTGGTGTGGTTCACATGTGCCTCCCGATGAGACGCGCGAGACTAAGTGGAGGAATGTCCTCCGTTATGGTGCTAGCTTACTCGATAAGCGGAGATTCGCCCTCCGCATCACGCTTCGACACCAAGGGGACTCATGACAACCACGTACGACCGTGGGGCACCCGCCCCCGAGAAGACGGATTCGGGCCGCCGCGGCTCGCATGCTCTGCGCTGGTGGGTGCTCGCCGTTCTGGGCGTCGCACAGCTCATGGTCGTACTCGACGCGACCGTCGTGAACATCGCGCTGCCCGCGGCGCAGGCGGACCTCGGCTTCGGCGACGGCGACCGCCAATGGGTCGTCACCGGATACGCGCTCGCCTTCGGCAGCCTCCTGCTGCTGGGTGGTCGCCTCAGCGACCTGTTCGGCCGCCGCAACACTTTCATCGTCGGCCTGGTCGGTTTCGCGGTCACCTCGGCCATCGGCGGCGCGGCCACCAGCTTCGAGATGCTGGTCGCCGCGCGCGTCGGTCAGGGTGTGTTCGGCGCGCTGCTCGCGCCCGCGGCCCTGTCGCTGCTGAGTGTCACCTTCACCGAACCGTCCGAGCGCGCAAAGGCTTTCGGTATCTTCGGTGCGGTCGCGGGCGCCGGCGGCGCCATCGGCCTGCTGCTGGGCGGCATGCTCACCGAATGGGCGTCGTGGCGCTGGGTGATGTTCGTGAACCTCGCTTTCGCCGCCGTCGCGCTGGTCGGCGCGGTGCTGCTGCTGGCCAAGCACGCGGTCACCGAACGCCCCAAGCTCGACATCCCGGGCACCCTCGTGGTCACGGCCGCGCTGTTCGGCATCGTCTACGGCTTCTCGCACGCCGAGTCGACCAGCTGGACCAACCCGGTCACCCTGGGCTTCCTGATCGGCGGCGCGGTCCTGCTCGCGGTCTTCGTGTGGCTCGAGACCCGGGTCGCGAATCCGCTGCTGCCGCTGCGCATCGTGCTCGATCGCACCCGCGGCGGTTCGTACCTGACGGTGTTCGTCATGGGCATCGGCATGTTCGCGATCTTCCTGTTCCTGACCTACTACATGCAGCTGAGCATGGGCTACTCGCCGATCAAGACCGGCCTGGCCTTCCTGCCGATGGTCGCGGGCATGGTCATCTCCTCGACCACCGTGCCCTCGCTGGTGCTGCCCAAACTCGGCCCGAAGATCGTGGTGAGCGCGGGCTTCCTGGTCGCCGCGGCCGGCATGGGCCTGCTGACCCAGATCAGCCTGGACAGCTCCTACGTCGCCAATATCCTTCCGGCACTGGTGCTCATGGGCCTCGGCCTCGGTGGCGCGATGTCGACCGCCTTCCAGGGCGCGACCTCGGGTGTGCACCACGAGGACGCGGGCGTCGCCTCGGCGATGGTCAACACCAGCCAGCAGGTCGGCGGCTCGATCGGCACCGCGCTGCTGAGCACCATCGCCGCCTCGGCCGCGACCGACTACCTCGGTTCGCATCAGCCCAGCGCACTGGCTGCCGCACAGGCCCAGATCGAGAGCTACACCACCAGCTTCTGGTGGGCCACCGCGATTTTCGTGGCGGGCGCGGTCCTGACCGGGATCCTGATGCCCAACACGGTTCCGGCGCCCGCGGAAGGGGAACCGGTGCTCGCGCACTGATTCCCGGAACGAACTACACGGCGCCCGCGTCAACGACGACGCGGGCGCTGTGCTGTGAGAAGACCGCTACTTCGCAGACCGGGCGGTGACCACCTTCGGCGCGATCGGTGATGTTGCCGTGGTCGAGTGGCGTGAGATGGCAGGTGATTCAGCGATACCCGGCCGCGATCTCCACGCGTCGCAATTTGCCCGAGGTGGTCTTGGGGAGTTCTCCGACCGGCACCAGATCCACCAGCCCCGGCGTGACCCCACATTCGGCCGCGACCCGTTCGGAGATCAACCGGCGAGCGGCTTTCTTGTCGTCGCCGGAGTACTCGGCCACGACGACGAGCTGGTCACGCCGTGCTCCACTGCCACCACCACTGACCGCGGCGATGGCGCCCGGGCGAACCCCCGCGACACCCACGACCGCCCGCTCGATCTCCTGCGGGAAGATGTTCCGCCCCGCGATGGTGATCAACTCCTTGCTGCGGCCGCAGACGACGAGCTGGTCGTCGACCAGGTAGCCCAGGTCTCCGGTGCCGATCCATTCCCCGGCGCCGATCGGGGTGTCACCGTGGTACCCGATCATCTGTCCCAGTGGTTTTCGTCCTTGTTCAGGATATGGAGGTCGGCATCACGGCTCGAGGCCGCGCGGACGGCCGCGGCGAGCGCGTTCTCCTTCGGTGGTGTCATCGCGTTCCTTACCTTGTCGCCGATCTCTGAGGCGTTGGCCGGCGGTCGACCGAGATCCTTCAGCCAACCGGGACCGGCGGCCATGGATCGGGACTAATGAGACGGGATGTGTGACTCACATCACCGCGGCTGTCCGCCGCCGATCGGCCGGCGCACCACTGAAAACCCGCTTGCAGGGTCTGGATCCTCGCGTGCAGTGACATGGACGACCGCTACTGGACTGCCATGCGAGCGTCAAGCGCTCGTCTGACATGTCGTACCGCTCGGCGATGAGGTACCTGGGATTGGTTTCGCGGGGGATTCCCACCGGACGAGGCGCTTGCCGATATCGGACACCACGAACCATGCGGCCGACTCGGTGAGATAGACGTATTCCTTTGCCTTTGCCATGTCGTCAAAGGTGAGGTCCAGGCACCCTCGACACGGGGGCCGAACGCGCAACACTGCCTGCTGAGTCGGCCACCGGCCTATCTTGTCAGGGCGAAAATACGCAAATCGCGCGCGGTGCGGTTCTTGTAGGCGGTGTACGCCTGTGTGGTCTCCTCGAATCGCGCGAAGATCTCGCCCTTGCGCGTCTCGTCCTCGATGAGTCTGGCGCGCACCGGAATCCGCTGTCCGGCGATGGTGACCTCGCCGTCGGGATTGGCCAGCAGGTTCCCGGTCCAGGCCGGGTGGTGTTGCTGTCCGAAATTGCTGCCGATCACGTACAGCGTGTCCCCGTCGTGCACGTACAGCAGCGGGGTGGTGCGGGGCTGCCCGGATTTGCGCCCGATGGTGGTGAGCAGGATGACGGGCGCGCCGATCGGCCCGAGCACGGTGTATTTGCAGCCGGTGCGCTCGAGAATCCGCCGATCCAGCGGCGTGAGCTTGCGTACCACCAGAGACCCGAGCTTGGTCGCGGCGAACGGGCTGGCAACACGGGAAAGGAGGTTGGTGCGCGAACCCCAGATTCGGTCCGGAAACTGCTCACTCATGTCCGGAACCTTAGTGCTCGGCATCGTGCCGTGTCGGCCCGTCGCGCACCTTTGGCTGTCGCACGGACGTGGTAGCGAGTGATGCGGCCGCTCTCGACGGTCAGGTCCAGGTCGAAGCGGGAACGGTCGGGCGTGGTCAGGTGGCTGAACGTTCGACCGCATTGACGACTTCGGCTGGCGCGGTGGCTATTACGGTGTCCAGCGCGCGGCGGGCGGTTTCCAGGTCGATGATGTTCGCGGTGATGCGGTCGCGTTCGCGATAGAGGTCGACCAACAGTTCGGGGCAGTCGGCGATGAGTTGTCCATCGCCGGTGGACATGCAGGGGAGCAGGTCGGCGATTGTCGTGGTGGACAGGCCCGCGGCGAGCAGGTTGCGGATGTTGAGCACCGTGTCGACGTCGGATTCGGTGTATTCGCGGTACCCCGACGGGTGCCGGTGCGGGTGCAGCAGTCCCTGCTCCTCGTAGTAACGCAGCAGACGCGGGCTCACGCCGGTGCGCCGCTGCAATGCCCCGATTCGCACCGAACCTCCTGCGGATACTTGACTCTCACATTGATGTGAGACTTTAGCGTAGCCGCATGTCCGATTCCCACTCTCCGTCCAGCCATCGAACGGTCGAATCCGCTGCAGGCCCGCGCGAATGGCTCGGCCTCGCGGTACTCACCCTGCCCACCCTGTTGCTCGCGATGGATGTCACCGTCCTCTATCTGGCCGTACCGCACCTGACGGCGGATCTGCGGCCGACCGGAATCGAACAGCTGTGGATCGCCGACATCTACGGCTTCATGATCGCCGGTTTCCTGATCACCATGGGCACGGTCGGTGACCGCGTCGGCCGGCGCAGACTGCTGATGTTCGGCGCGAGCGGATTCGCCGCGGCGTCGGTACTCGCGGCCTTCGCCACCAGCCCGCTGCAGCTGATCCTCGCTCGCGCACTGCTGGGGATAGCGGGTGCGACCCTGATGCCGTCGACCCTCGCGTTGATCAGCAATATGTTCCGCGACGCCGGACAGCGCACGATGGCCATCGGGGTGTGGGCAACGTGTATGTCGGCCGGTATGGCCGCGGGTCCGATCATCGGCGGGGTCATGCTGGAGTCGTTCTGGTGGGGCTCGGTGTTCCTGCTGGCCGTGCCGATCATGGCGCTGCTGCTGGCCACGGCCCCGGCACTGCTACCGGAGTACCGGGATGCCGACGCCGGCGGCATCGACGTGCCCAGTGTGCTGCTGAGCCTGCTGACGATCCTGCCCCTGGTCTTCGGTATCAAAAAGGCGGCCGAGACCGGGATTTCCGCCCTGCCGTTGGTGTCGATCCTGGTCGGTTTCGTATTCGGCCGGGCCTTCGTGCGCAGGCAACGTACACTCGAGCCTCCGCTGATGGAGCTGCGCTTGTTCGGCAATCCGACTTTCCGTGCGGCACTGTTTATTCTGCTCTTCGGCCTCGGAACGGTCGGTGGCAGCTATCTGTTCATCACGCAATATCTGCAATTGGTGCGCGGTCTCACGCCGCTTACCGCCGGCCTCTGGCTGCTGCCTCCCGCGGGCGCGCTGATTCTCTCCTCGACGCTGACCCCGATCATCGTCCGCAGGACGCCGCCGCGATTCGTCATCGCGGCCGCGCTGGCACTGGCGACATCGGGCTATCTGACCCTGGCGTTCGTCGACGCCGTCGGGGGTCTGCCGCTGCTGATAGCGGGTTTCGTCCTGGTTTACGCCGGCATCAGTCCGCTCATGGTGCTCGGCACCGATTTGGTCATCGGGACCACGCCGCCGGAGCGGGCGGGCTCGGCCGCGGCCATGTCCGAGACCGGCATGGAGTTCGGTGTCGCCACCGGCATCGCCCTGCTCGGCGTCGTCGGTACCGCGGTGTACCGATCCGAGATGTCCGCGGCTGCGCTGCCGAATATGCCTGCGGCAGCGCGGGATTCACTAGCAGCTGCCGACGCCGCTGCGGCAGACCTGCCTCCGATCCTCGGTGACGCCGTCTTCGCCGCAGCCCGTGCGGCGTTCACGAACGGCCTCAACCTCACCGCGCTCGTGTGCGGGGCGACGACGGCCGTACTCGCCGTCGTGACGCTCCGCTCGCTGCGGACGGTCGCGGATTCGGAGACGTCGCGGTGACACGACCCGATAGTCCGGCGTTGCCAGCAACACCCGAGGCGTCCCACACCTGCCCAACGCCTGAAAAGCCCCTAATAAGAGGCCATTTCGGGCGTCATCATGTGCTGGTCCCGATCCGAGGCGATTTCATCCCTGGGAGGGCGTGGTCGGCGAGTGCGAGCATCCGCGAGACAGTGGCAACACCCATCGCGATGTTCTCCGCGCAGAGCCAGGCCCGACTCTGGCGGGTAGGTTCGCAGGGATGGCACGCACCGGATGGACCACAACTGATATGCCAGCGCTCGACGGGCGCACCGTCATCGTGACGGGCGCGAACAGCGGGGTCGGGCTGGCGACCGCAACGGCGTTCGCGCAGGCCGGCGCTCACGTAGTACTCGCGGTGCGCGACACCGGGCGTGGTAAGGCAGCCGCAGCCGTAGTGGGCGGGCGTAACGAGGTTCGCCGCCTCGATCTCGCCGATCTGGCCTCGGTACGGGAATTCGCCGGGAACTGGAACCGGCCGGTCGACATTCTGATCAATAACGCCGGGGTGGCCGGATTTCCCGGTTCGCGCACCGCGGACGGCTTCGATCTGCAATTCGGCACAAATCATCTCGGCCACTACGCGCTGACCAACCTGCTGCTACCGAACCTCACCGACCGCGTGGTGACGCTGGCCTCGGGCGCGCACCGGGCCGGTGATATCCACTTCGACGACCTCGAACTGTCCCGTCGAAAGTACGGGTTCGCGGCCTCCTACGGTCAATCCAAACTCGCCAACCTGCTGTTCACTTTGGAACTCGATCGCCGTTTGCGCGCGGTCGGATCGCCGATCCGGGCGCTGGCGGCGCACCCCGGGTACGCCGCCACGAATCTGGGCACCCAGGGCCGCAACAGGTTTCTCGTCGCCGCCGTCCGCGCGGTGGGCAACGCCCTGGCCCAAAGCAGCGAACAGGGCGCGCTGCCCACTTTGTTCGCCGCGACCCAGGACCTGCCCGGTGCCAGCTACATCGGTCCGGACGGACGACGCGAAATGCACGGCCATCCCACACTCGTCGGCCGGTCCGCCAAAGCCGCCGACCCGATCATCGCGCAACGCCTCTGGACGGCCTCCGCGGAACTCACGGGCATCGAGTTCGACCTGCGGCCCGAGTCCATTCAGAACCCGTGAAGCCCGTTGCGCCAAAACTGATCCGAGCGTCACTTCTCTGGCCGGTCAAGTCGGGCGGGTGCGTCCGCTGCCTGACGAGAAGTCGAGACCGAGGCGTGGGCCGGGACCTTCACTGAGCGTCTGTCCCATCGAGCCGCTCGTGATCGCGAGATCTGAACAGCTCCACTGTGATCGATGAGACCGGTCTCGCGGGGACCGGCAGGCACCGTTCGCGTTCGAGTCGAATCATCATTGTCGGTCAAAGCCATTGGAACGCGGTGCCATCCGGGACCGGCCGGGCAAGGACTTTCGATGACCACATAGCAGTTCGGAGTCGAAGGCGTGGACCAGTTCCGATGGGCGCGCACCGTGAACGGCGACAGATCAGCCGCCGTCCGGTCGTTCGGCGGGCGAATCAAACATGCACCCCCGCAATTTACCGACCGTGCTCGGTGCAGTTCCAACCGCGCGGGGTAGCGCCGTGATTGTGCGATTTGCGGCTGGTCGCTCAAGGAGGTTGATGATCCGCGCTGATTCATCGCATCAGTCGGCCGGTCGCCGCGCGAGGTTCGCAAAAGGCATGTGCTCAGCGAGAATCCGCACAGCGGTGCCCGCGAAAACGTATCCTTGACCGGGCAGAGCCGCAAGAGTCGCAGGCTCCGACACCAGGGAGTCGGATTGGCGGCAGTCGGTTTCTGGGACCAGTGACGGGCTGGGTGCTGACCAAATCGGTTGCCCGGCGGCGTGGCTGCATCGGACGCGCGGACTGCGCGGGTTCCATCCGTCGAGTTGATCGCGAAGTATTCGATTCAGAGGTTTCCCATGAGCAGGCAGATTCGAACGAGTTTGCATTCGTGCCACGTTGCGCTGTTGGTTGTGTGCGTGTTGGTGGCGCTGGCAGGATGCGCCGGTTCCTCACACCCACACGCTGGTTCACCGGGTGGGGTGTCGACCGCGGGTCAGCGAGAAGACTCTACGGATACGGGCTGTGTTCGCTATGAGGGCGCCAATCCAACAGAGGCGGAAGCGCTTGCCGACAGGCAAGCGTTCACCGTGGCCTCGAACGAACTGGTGAAAAAGCAACATCCAGAACTCGGGTCCATGCCCGACGCCCCCGCGGTCACTGACGTTCCGGCGGTGCAATTGAAGATATTGCGCTCGCTGAAGCCCGGCGATCTGGCGAAGTTCTCCGACATTATGTGTCAGATCGTGGTGATTGAAACCGAGAACGCCCCATCGGTTCCAGACACTGTCGATGCGTCCGAAAATGCGGCGGGGGCGGAATTCGAAGCGCTGCAGAGAGCTCATCAGCCGACACTTCTGTTGGATTACGCCGCGTTGGTGTGCACCGGAGCGAACAGTGACGCGGCGAACCCGGCCGTCGAACCACTGTATGACCAAGCGAAGGCACTCATGTGTCGCTAGCGGCCCGACACCGGTACGTGCTGGTGCGTGTGCCGGAAGCGTGAAATCCCTTGCGGCGTGGTCAGGTAGAGGGTCACGCGACTACAGGATTAGGTGCGCACGCGTCCGAGAACCGAATCGGGGCGCTGGGGTCGGGCAAGCGGTGATCGGCTCGGAACGGTTTGCGTGTCGGCGGCTGGGGTAGCTCGCGTGAGCGGGCATCCACTGATCGGCGTGGGCCCCACGCCTCACCGAAGGAGGGAACCGATGACCGAGCCGCATCACGCACACGAGTTGGACACCGAGGACCCCGGTACCGACCCGCATCATCTGCAAGATCCCGAGCGCGATCCCGGCGCGACTCCGGAACCGCAGGACCCCGGCACACACCCCGAACCTCAGGAACCACCGGATTGAGTCCGAACCGACGACCCGGCACGACCGAAACTGGCTGTGGGAAAGCAGGTGTGGGTGCGACGAGCGCTGGTGACATCCGAGTGAGTTGATGCACGAGCAGTACCGCCCGCGGCGCCGTCGGATAGCCCGGGCCGCCGGCGGGTGGTCGTACTGGGCAGTAGACCGGGAGCAGGGATGGCGCCGGGTCCATGGACCCTGCTCCAGGACTTCTCGGATACGCATTCCCACGCCGGCCGGCTTCAGTCACCGTTGCCGGCCGGTGCGGGGATGACCGGCTCGCCGCTAGGCGGCGGGTTCGAGTGCTCGTGCGCGAAGAGTGTCGAGGACGCGGGCGAGTGCCCGGGAGATCTGCATCTAGGGCCAGGGCTATCGAGTCCTCCATCAGCGCGTATCCGTTCTCGACGACGGCCAGCGCGTCGGACTGGCAAGTGTGATGAGTTGGCGCAGTTCCTTGAACCTGCGGTACCGCCGCAGTGCAACTTCTAGTCAGTGGGCAAGGGGGCGCCAACTCGCAACTGCCTGGCCGTTGGCGCCTGAGTGTCCCCTTGTTTTTGCCTTCCCCGCTGGGGATCGCGCGTTCATTCCGTCTGCGCACGAGGAGATCTCGGCCGTGACCACACTGCTTCTTCCCACGGGCGAACGGGTGTCCACCACCGACGGCCCGGCCTGCTTCTGGGTGCGTTCGATTTTGATGCAGGTTCTGTGCATCGAGGTCGCCCCTTGGCGGGAATTGCTTGCGCCAGAAGTGAAATGAAATCGGGCGTTCGCGACCCCTGGGCGCTGGGACGAGACTGCAGTCGAACCGGGATGTGACTCAGGCGCACTACGGCGAAACGCGGTGTACTTCGGATTGGCGGAAATTGGGCGGTGGGTCCACCCCGCTTGGAGTGAACCCACCGCCGGCACGGGATCGGGGGCCGCCGCAGCCCTCGGGGCCTCTCTCGATCCAAACGCCACACTGATAGTAGGACAGGCTTACCTTACTTGCAAGGTTGTCTATGTGGATCTTTCGGTGCGGTTCGTGGGAGAAGTCTGTCGGTGGTCTTCGAGCCTCGCGCTCGACGACGTGGGATTGATTGGCACGGAACCGTGTTCGATGTCGAGGTGGGTCCGCGGCGGCGGGGTTCTCGGTCGGTGGCTGACCGACCGGGCTCCGCTGGGGAAAGAAAAAGGGCGGTGGGTTCTCGCAGCCGAAGCTGGGAACCCACCGCCCGGCAGGAGATCGAGACCGCGGCAGCCCTCCGGGTCTCGCTCGATCCAAGCGCCACCACTAGTGTAGGTCAGGCTTACCTAACTAGCAAGTGGTGGTGTCGGCATCCGGGCCGAGTCCTCACGGTTCCGAGCTTTGAGGCTGTCAGCACCGCTGTTCAAGGCGACCCGCCATCCCGTCCGGTCATCACCGCCGGTGGCCAATGGACGGGCCTCGCCGGTGAGTGCGGCCACTGCCGCGGTCGAGGGGAGCCCGCCGCTTCGTATTTCCGGGGCCCGTGCGAATGTGACGGTATGACCGACGACTTCTCCCAGATCAAGTCCATGGCCGACGTGACACCCGAGCTCATGACCAAATTCAGTGAGGGCACCTTCACCGATCTCATCGGGTTGAAGTTCACCGAGCTCAGCGTCGACCGCGTCACCGCCGAGTGGGTGGTCACCCCGCAGCAGTTCCAGCCCGCCGGGATCGTGAACGGCGGCGTGTACTGCACCGTCATCGAGACCTTGGCCAGCATCGCGGGCAGCGCGTGGCTGGGGGAGCGCGGGACCGTCGTCGGGGTCAACAACAACACCGACTTCCTGCGCGCGGTACGTGAGGGCACGCTCAAGGGTGAAGCCACCCCCGTGCATCGCGGCCGCTCGCAGCAACTCTGGGTCGTCGTCATCACCGACGAACAGGACCGCACCGTGGCGCGCGGGCAGGTCCGGCTGCAGAACCTCACCCAGAACTGAACGACCGGGCTGGGTTCTGGCGTCGCGCGCCGGGCCGGGCAGCGCCGAACTGCCCGGCCCGCACCGAAACACGGGGTTAACCCGGACCGTGTCAGAATGGCCGACGACCCGCCCGCGACCTCGGTGAGGAGCCCGAATGCGACTGTCGCCGCACGAGCAGGAACGCCTGCTGCTGAGTTACGCGGCCGAGCTGGCCCGCCGGCGGCAGGCGCGCGGACTCAAGCTGAACCATCCGGAATCGGTGGCGCTCATCGTCGATCACGTGCTCGAGGGCGCGCGCGACGGCCGCACCGTGGCCGAGCTCATGTCCTCGGGCCGGGGTGTGCTCACCCGTGACGACGTCATGCCCGGCGTCCCGGAGATGATCCACGACGTGCAGGTCGAAGCCACCTTTCCGGACGGCACCAAGCTCGTCACCGTCCACCACCCGATCGGCTGACGCCCATGATCCCCGGTGAATACCTCTGCGCCGAAGGCACCATCGAACTCAACCCCGGCGCGCAACGCCTCGAACTCGAGGTGGTGAACACCGGCGACCGGCCGGTGCAGGTGGGCAGCCACGTGCACTTCCCGCAGGCCAATGCCGCGCTGGATTTCGATCGCGACGCCGCGCACGGCCACCGGCTCGACATCCCCGCCGGCACCGCCGTGCGCTTCGAACCCGGTCTGGCCCAGCGGGTTCGGCTGGTCCCGCTGGGCGGCACCCGCGAAGTCCACGGCATCAGCCTCACCCCTCCCGGAAAGCTGGATGCCTGATGGCCGAACTCTCCCGCGCCCGCTACGCCGAACTCTTCGGACCCACGACCGGCGATCGAATTCGCCTGGCGGACACCGACCTGCTCATCGAGATCACCGAAGACCGCAGCGGCGGACCGGGTCTGGCGGGCGACGAGGCGGTGTTCGGCGGCGGCAAGGTCCTGCGCGAATCCATGGGCCAGGCCCGCGCCACCCGTGCCGAAGGCGCCCCGGACACCGTGATCACCGGCGTGGTCATCATCGATCACTGGGGAATCATCAAGGCCGACATCGGCATTCGTGACGGTCGCATCAGCGCCATCGGCAAGGCGGGCAACCCCGACACCATGTCGGGTGTGCACCCGGATCTGGTCGTGGGTCCCTCGACCGAGATCATCGCGGGCAACGGGCGCATCGTCACCCCGGGCGCCATCGACACCCACGTGCACTTCATCTGCCCGCAGCTGCTCGAGGAGGCCATGGGCGGCGGCATCACCACGCTCATCGGCGGCGGCACCGGCCCGGCCGAGGGCTCCAAGGCCACCACCGTCACCCCGGGCGCCTGGCATCTGGGCCGCATGCTCGAGGCCACCGACGGCTGGCCTGTGAACATCGTGCTGCTGGGCAAGGGCAACACCGTGCGGCACGAGGCCATGTGGGAGCAATTGCGCGGCGGCGCGGCGGGTTTCAAGCTGCACGAGGATTGGGGCACCACCCCGGCCGCGATCGATGCCTGCCTCACCGTCGCCGACGCGTCGGGCGTGCAGGTGGCCCTGCACTCGGACACCCTGAACGAGGCCGGATTCGTCGAGGACACCCTCGCCGCCATTCGCGGCCGCGCGATTCACTCGTATCACACCGAGGGCGCGGGCGGCGGGCACGCGCCCGACATCATCACCGTCGCAGCGCATCTCAACGTGCTGCCCAGCTCCACCAACCCGACCCGGCCGCACACGGTCAACACCCTGGACGAGCACCTGGACATGCTCATGGTGTGCCATCACCTGAGCCCGTCCATCCCCGAGGATCTGGCGTTCGCCGAGAGCCGGATCCGGCCCTCCACCATCGCCGCCGAGGATCTGCTGCACGACATGGGCGCGATCTCCATGATCGGCAGCGACTCCCAGGCGATGGGCCGCATCGGCGAGGTGGTCATGCGCACCTGGCAGACCGCGCACGTGATGAAGAAGCGCCGCGGCCCGCTCGCGGGAGACGGTGCGGCGGACAACAATCGGGTGCAGCGCTACATCGCGAAGTACACGATCTGCCCGGCGGTCGCGCACGGGCTCGATCACGAGATCGGGTCCATCGAGGTCGGCAAACTCGCCGATCTGGTGCTGTGGGAGCCTGCCTTCTTCGGGGTGCGCCCGCACGCGGTGCTCAAGGGCGGCATGATCGCCTGGGCCGCCATGGGTGATGCCAACGCCTCGATTCCCACCCCGCAGCCGGTGCTGCCCCGGCCCATGTTCGGCGCCGCGCCGGTGGTGGCGGCGGGCACCTCGCTGTCGTTCGTGTCCGAGCAGGCCATCGAGGACGGGCTGCCGAATCGCCTGCGGGTGAATCGAAAACTGGTGCCGGTGGCCAACGTTCGCAAGCGCACCAAGGAGCACATGCCGCGCAACGAGGCCATGCCGCGCATCGAGGTCGATCCCGACACCTTCACCGTCCGGATCGACGGCGAGGTCTGGGCGGAGGAGCCCGCCACCGAACTGCCGATGGCGCAGCGCTACTTCCTGTTCTGACGCGGGTAGGCGCGCGGATCGCGGCATGTGGACCCGGCCGCGATACCGCGTGGACCCTCGCCGCGGCGTCGTGCGGGTGCCCGGTCGCGATAAGGCGTCGATCTCGGTCGCGATGCAGCTCGGATCCCGCACACGCGGCCCCCGGATCCCGATCACGCTGAATCGAAGGGGACCGGCGTTCTCGCCCCGGTGGCAGACTGGCGAGCATGACTACTGCCGACTGGGCCGATGTTGATCGCTATCTGGTGGACACCCTGGTGGGAGACGGGGATTCCGCGACCCTGGAGGCGAACGCCGCCGCCGGGCTGCCCGCCATCGATGTGTCGCCGCCGCAGGGCAAGTTCCTGTACCTGCTCGCCCGGACCGCCCGGGCGCGCCGCGTGCTCGAGATCGGCACGCTCGGCGGCTACAGCACCACCTGGCTGGCCCGCGCGGTCGGCAAGGACGGCCGGGTCGTCACCCTGGAATTCGAGCCCCTCCACGCCGAGGTCGCGCGCGAGAACCTGGACCGCGCCGCGGTGGGGGACCGGGTCGAGATTCGCGTCGGCGCCGCGCTGGACACGCTCCCGGTGCTCGCCGAGGAGGAGTCCGAACCGTTCGACCTGGTGTTCATCGACGCCGACAAGGTCAACAACGCGAACTACGTCACCTGGGCGCTGCGGCTGACCCACCCGGGCTCGGTCATCATCGTCGACAACGTGGTGCGCCACGGCGGGATCGCGGACCCGGATTCGGCCGATGCCGCGGTGCGCGCCAGCCGCGAGGTGCTCGAGCTGCTCGCGGCCGAGCCGACCCTGGAGGCCACCGCCGTGCAGACCGTCGGCGGCAAGGGCTGGGACGGATTCGCCTACGCGGTGGTAAAAGACGCCGACTGAGACGTGTTATAGCTCACCGACCGTCCCTGACCTGGCGTTTGGTTGACGGTGTGGCGCAGTTCTCGCGATTGCTGTTTGTATGCCGGTTGCCCGGTCAATACCGTCGGTGGGTATGAGCGACCCGTACGGACCCACCTTCCCGCCGCCCGGGTTCATGGCGCCACGGGAGCCCGCTGACCCCGAATCCGAGACCCTGCGAAACCGCCTGCGCCACACCGTCGTCCTCGTCGCTCCGGTCGCCACGCTCGTGCTGATGGTCGGTCTGCTGGCCGCGATCATGTGGCAGGGCGATCACGGCGGCGCGGCGCACGTCAAGGACGGCCGGGCCACCACGGCCACGGTCGCGCCCACCGCCGGCCACCAGCCGTCGTGACGAGCCCCGGTCGCGCACCCGCGCAGGGGGCGCGGTTGTCTCGCGGCCGATGAATGTGCCCATATGTGTTCTGCGACCGCGCTTTCGAATGTCGGCCGACTGCACGGGCGTCGGCCGCCTCGTGCATCGGGCCATGCGCGAATGCGCCGGGCGGGCGTGCGGGTGCGGGGCGGTAGGGGGTGCGGTATGCCGCCGTCCAGCACCGGGTCCGGTCCCAGCACAATGGTGCCCATGTCCAAGCGTGGAAAGCCCCGTCCGGTCGCTACCGACTGCCCCTGCGGCCTGCCCGCGACCTACGCGGACTGCTGCGGCCGGCTGCACGCGGGAACGATGCGGGCCGGTACCGCCGAACAGCTCATGCGGTCGCGATTCAGCGCGTTCGCGGTGCGGGACGAGGCGTATCTGCTGCGCAGCTGGGACCCCGGCACCCGCCCGGCCGACGTCGACTTCGATCCGGGCACCCGCTGGGAGCGCCTCGAGATTCTCGGCGCGACCGGCGGCGGGCCGTTCCACTCCGAGGGCACGGTCGAGTTCCGCGCGCACTACCGGGCCGGCGGCGCGGCGGGCGCGCTGCACGAGAACAGCCGCTTCCGCCGCGCCGACGGCGACTGGGTCTACCTCGACGGTGACATCGAGAACTGATCGCCGAGCCCGGCTGGTACCGCTGGGTCGCGCGGTCGACGCCGTGGCCCACGATCGGCAGGTCCGGGTCCCGCGGTTCAGGGCACTCCCGATTGCGGGCGATGGCCGTGCGTATGTCGGCCGAGACCCGGTGACCGGCGGCTCATCCGTGAGGCGATGCCCCTCAGCCCACGGCCATGATTCCGAATACCGCCCCGGCCTGATCCGCGATGACCCCGACCCGGGAAGGACCCGGCAGATCCCGCGGCTCCTGAATGACGCTGCCGCCCAGTTCAATTGCCCGCGCCGCGACCTTGTCCGCGTCGGCGACCCGAATCGTGGTGCCCCAGAACGGCGCGGGCTCCCCGGCCGTCGCCCGATGCGCGCCGCCGAACTCGTGACCCGCGTCGAGCGAGATCGCCTGATACGGATTCTCCGTCGCGGTCTCCCAGGCGGCGTTGCCGTACTTCCAGCCCAGCACCCGCCCGTAGTGGGCGAGCGCCTCGGCGGGCGCGCGCACCGCGCCGTACTCGATCCAGCACGGGTTGTCGTACTGCCCCCAGCGTTCGGTGCCGGATGCGGTGTGGAGGCGGGTGATGCCGTAGGGCGCGCCGTCCGGATCGGTGAGAATGGCGAACTCCAACTCCCCGAACGCTTCTCGCGGCTCGAGGAACACCGCGCCGCCGTCCGCCACGGCCGCGGCGGTGGTCGCGGCGACCTCCTCGACCGCGAAGTACGGCAGCCAGATCGCGGGTTTGACCGAGCCGTCGTCGGCCAGCGCGGTCACGATGCCCGCGACCTGCGCCCCTTCCCGCGACAGTCGCGTGTAGTGCCCGGCCTCGGCTCCCATGTCCTGCGCGGTCCAGCCGAACAGTCCGCGATAGAACTCCGCGGTCGCGCCGATATCGGGTGTGGTGACGTCGAACCAGCAGGGTGTGCCCGGGGTGAATGCCATGTCATCTCCTCGTCGATCGAATGGACACGCGCATGCGGGAACGCCGGATGTGCAGCGCGTGCACCAGTGGGGACGATGTGCGGCGGCGGAATTCATCGCCGCGCGCGGAAACGGCCGGCGGGTTACCGCGCGGTGCGGACCTCGAACCCGTCGCACAGCGCGGCCAAGCCGCTGTCCAGCATGACGATGGGGTCCAGCAGTCCGGCATCGCCGATTCCGTGCAGGTCGGCCAGCGCGGGCGGGGTGGGCCAGCGCGGGTCGCCGTCCAGCAGCGCGGTAAGGCCCGAGCCGGGCTCGGCCTCGGTGTCGCGCACCGCGAGCAGATGCGCGCTGACGTGCTGGAGGGCGACCCCGGCGATGTAGCTCCACACCGACAGCGACATGCGGGTCGCCTCGCGGGTGTCGACGCCGAGTTCGCGGAAGCCCTCGACCAGCCAGGCCAGCACGACCAGGCTGTGCTCGCCGAAGTTGTAGCGCGGCACCGCGAAGGTGAACAGCACCCAGGGATGTTCGCGGTACAGCCGCCAATCCACCTCGGCGGCGATGCGCACCCGATCGCGCCAGGTCCAGCCCTGTCCGTCGGCGGGTGGGTAGGGATTGCGCCGTGACACCTCGTCGGTCATCTCGGCCAGCAGCGTGTCCTTGTTGGGGATGTGCCGGTACAGCGACATGGCGCCGGCGCCCATCCGGTCGGCGATGCGGCGCATGGACAGCGCGTCCAGTCCGGCTTCGTCGGCGAGGGTGATTGCGGCCTCGACAATGGCCGTCCGGGTGAGCTTGGCCTCGGTCATCGGATGAATTCTTCCCTTTTCCACGATGGCGTGCGTACACTGTACCCCGGCCCACGCGTACGTCGTACGCACGGCCGCTCCGACTTCCCGGGCCGCCGCGAGCGACCCGAAAATTCAGCCCGAAGGATAGGTGATGACCAGTACTCTCGCGCGCTCTGCCGAGCAGACGCCGCGCCGCGCCTGGGCCGGACTGGCGGTGCTGCTGCTGCCGGTTCTGCTGGTGTCGATGGATATGTCCGTGTTGTACCTGGCCATGCCCACCCTGACCGCGGACCTGGATCCCTCGGCGACCCAGCAGCTGTGGATCCTGGACATCTACGGCTTCATGATCGCCGGCCTGCTCATCACCATGGGCAACCTGGGCGATCGCATCGGGCGGCGCAACATCCTGCTCGCGGGCGCCACGGTCTTCGGCGTCGCGTCCGTGCTGGCGGCCTTCGCTCCCAGCGCCCCGGTGCTCATCGCGGCCCGCGCGCTCATGGGCGTCGGCGGTGCGACCCTGCTGCCGTCGAGTCTGGCGCTGATCTCCAACCTCTTCCCCGAAGCCCGGGCCCGCGCCACCGCCATCGGCGTGTGGACCGCGTTCTTCGCGGGCGGCTCGGCGGTCGGCCCGATCATCGGCGGCGTACTGCTGCACCACTTCTCGTGGGGCTCGGTCTTCCTGATCAACACCCCGGTGCTGCTGGTGCTGCTGGTCTTCGGTCCGCTGCTGCTGCCCGAACACCGTTCCTCGGCCCTGGGCCCGCTGGATCTGTGGAGCGTCGCGCTGTCCATCGGCGGCATCCTGCCGCTGGTCTACGCGGTCAAGCACTGTGCCGCCGAGGGATTCGACGCGCCCGCGATCGGCATCGGCCTGGTCGGATTGCTGCTGCTGGTGCTGTTCGTGCGCCGCCAGCGGCAGTTGAGCGAACCGCTGCTGGATCTGAGCCTGTTCCGCCGCGGCCTGTTCTCGGTCGCCATCGGCTCGAGCACGGTCGGCATGCTGGCCCTGGCGGGCATGAGCTTCCTCACCAGCACCTACCTGCAATCGGTGACCGGCCGCGATCCACTGCAGGCGGCCCTGCTCGGAATCCCCATGGCCGTCACGGTTTTCGCGTGCTCGATGACCGGCGCGCGGGTCGGGCGGTGGCTGGGCAACCGGCGCAGCTTCGTCCTGGCGCTGGGTATGGCCTCGATCGGCAATCTGCTGCTGCTGGGCATGGGCGTGCACGACGGGATCGGTTACTACATCGCCGGAACGGTGATCGCCGGCGCCGGACTGGGTATCGCGTTCACCCTGGTGTCCGAGGTTGCGGTGTCCTCGGTGCCCCCCGAGCGCGCCGGTTCCGCGGTCGGGATCTCCGAGACCAGTTTCGAGCTCGGCAACGGCCTGGGCCTGGCGCTGCTCGGCTCGCTCGCCGCGCTGGTGTTCCGCAACGGCGGTGATTTCGGTCAGACGCTGGGGGAGACCATCACCCATGCCGGGGACAACGTCGCGCTGATCGAATCCGCGCGCGCGTCGTTCGTGCAGGGCATGCACGTGGCCACCACCGCGGGCGCGATCCTGCTGGGGATCATGGCGATCATCGCCGGGGTCAGCGGCCGAACACCGCGCTCATGATGTCGCCGACCGCTTTGTTCATGGGTCGCACGACCTTCGCGTAGAGCCACCCGAGCGGGCGCACCACCGTCGCCCGCCACGCGGTGGCGATCGCGGCGAACAGCGGCCGCAGCACGGTGCGGTACAGGAAGCGGCAGGGTGCCACCACCAGGACTCCGACGACGATGGTGGCCACCCGCCAGCCGAAGGCCAGCGCGGCCCCGAAGACGCGCACGATCGGCAGGACGATCCAGCGCCAGATCGCCACCGCCGGGGCGATGATCAGCCATTTGACCAGGAACCAGGTGATCGCGGCGACGGCCCGGCCCACGGGCCGCAGAATCCGGCGATCGATCCACCGGGCGGCCGGGGCGATGACGCGGGTGCCGAGCCAGACGAGCGCGGGGCGCAGTGCCCGCCGCCAGATCCATTGCTCCACGGCGTTTTTCAGCGGCCGCAGCACGAAGTCGAGCAGCAGCGCGCCCAGCGGGGTCAGGATCGCGCCCCACAGCAGCTGCTGAATCAGCAGGCCCCACAGGTAATCCTTGACGAACACGATCGCCGGTCGCACGATCCAGCGCCGGACGAAGCGGCCGATCGGGACCAGTAGATGATCGAGGATGTACTGCAGCGCCGTGAGCACGACGCGGCCCAGAAGCTTGCAGCCCTCCCAGAGCAGGCGCAACGGCAGGAAGATCACCACCGCGATCGCGCGGGCCACCCAGCCGCCGATGGAGATGTTTTCCGAATCCCGCTGTGGCGGAGTCTGTGCCGACATGCATCCCATCTTTTCCGGTCGGGGACGTTCTCGATCCCGTAGCAAAACTCTGTGTGCCCCGGGTATTTCCACTCAGCCCCCCGCTCGCGTTAACGCGGTTACAGTCGAAGCGTGGGTGAGAATTCGACGCCGAACACCACCGAGAACTCCGGCTCGAACGGGCGGCCGTTCGCCGAACGAGTCGCTACCAGGCTGTTGTATCCGACCACCCGCCCGCGACCGAAAGAACTGCGCGAGGCCGTGTCCGGGCGCGTGGTGCTGGTCACCGGCGCATCGCACGGCATCGGCAAGGCGGCAGCCAAGAAGCTGGCCGCGGCCGGCGCGATCGTGCTGCTGGTGGCGCGCAGCCTCGACGATCTCGAAGAAGTGGCCGCCGAGATCCGCGCGGCCGACGGCGTCGCGCACATCTATCGCGCCGACATCACCGATATGGCGGCGGTGGAGGAACTCGGGGCCGCGCTGCTCGCCGAACACGGGCAGATCGACGTGGTGATCAATAACGCGGGCAAGTCGATTCGCCGTTCACTCGACGAATCCTATGACCGCTTCCACGATTTCACCCGCACGATGGACGTCAATTACCTGGGCCCGGTGCGATTGCTGCTGACCCTGCTGCCGAGCATGCGCGAACACCGCAACGGTCACATCGTCAATATCTCGACCTGGGGCCTGCGTATGCCGCCCGCCCCGCGCTGGGCGGCCTACGGCGCGTCGAAGGCGGCCTTCGACATCTGGCTGCGCACGGTGGCGACCGAGATCGCCGTCGACAATGTCACGACGACCTCGGTCTACATGCCCCTGGTGCACACGCGGATGAGCGCGCCCAGCGATTTCACCGGCGTCCCCGGGCTCACCGCCACCGAGGCCGCGGATCTGGTGTGCCACGCGGTGGTGTCGCGCCCGCACGAGATCACCCCGTGGTGGACCGGCCCCGTCCAGGCGTGGACGGACCTGCGCCGCGGCGCGACCCAGCGTTTCATGGAACGCAGCTTCCGCGGGCGGGAGTGAGAGGCTAGGGGATCAGCACGACTTTGCCGGTGGTGGCCCGGGTTTCGATGGCGTGATGGGCGGCGGCGGCCTGGGCGAGGGGGAAGCGGTGCAAGTCGGGGCGCAGGCGACCCGCGGCGGCCTCGGCGAGTGCGCGGTTTTCGAGATTGCGCAGACCGCCCGCGCGCTCGAGCATGGGCGGGCCCAGCACGAACCGGGAGCTCACGCCGAGGACGGCCTGCTCCTCGTCGGTGATCGGGGCGGTGTCGTCGGCGAAGCCGTAGATCAGGCGCGTGCCGCCGGGCGCGAGCAGACCCAGTGCGACGCGGATGGTTTCGCCGCCGACGCTGTCGAACAGCACCTGTGCGGGACGGTCGCCGAACTCGGCGCGAATCCGATCGGCCCAGTCGGGGCGGAAGTAGTCCACGGCCAGATCCGCGCCGTTGCGCGCGACGAGGTCGATCTTCTCCGGGCCGCCCGCCGCGCCGATGACCGTGGCCCCGGCGTTCTTCAGGTACTGCACGAGCAGGGTGCCGATGCCGCCCGCGGCGGCGGTGACGACGGCGACGGCGTCCGGGGTGATGTCGGCGAATTGCAGTATGCCCAGGGCGGTTCGGCCGGTGCCGATCATGGCGACGGCGGCCGGTGCGTCCAGGGTGGCCGGAATCTCGTGCAGGCGCTCGGTGTCGGTGACGGCGAACTCGGCGTAGCCGCCGGGCACCGGTCCCAGGTGGGCGACGACGTCGCGGCCGAGCCAGCTCTCGTCGACGCCGGGACCGATCAGATCCACGCGGCCCGCGACCTCGCGGCCGGGAATGGTGGGGAGTTCGGGCAGGGGCAGTGGTCCCGCCGCGACGCCGCGCCGGATGGCGGTGTCGATGACGTGGACTCCGCTCGCGGCGACCGCGACGCGCACCTGCCCCGGTCCAGGGACGGGGTCTTCGACGGTCTCGTAGCGCAGATTCTCGGCGGACCCGAAGGTCGCGAGGCGAATGGCGTGCACGGCAACTCCTAGAACTCGACTGTCGCTAAGCCTGCAACCTCACCCCGGGTTCAGGTCAAGCGTCCGGTCCGCTTCGCTCTAAGATTGAACGATGCGATCCCCGGAGCAGCGCCGATGAGCCTGGCCACCCTGCTCAATCTCGCGGACTCGCGCCTGCCCATCGGCGGGCACGTGCACTCCGGCGGCATCGAGGAGGCCATCGCCTCGGGTCTGGTTCGCGACGTTCGCACCGTCGAGCTGTATCTGCGTCGTCGCGTGCGCACCTCGGGCGCGGTGGCCGCCGCCCTGGCCGCCGCGGTGTGCGCGGGCGAGCTCACCCCCGCCCGCGCCGAACTCGAAGCCGATGCCCGCACCCCGTCTCCGTCGGCACGCACGGCGTCGCGCGCCCAGGGCCGCGGTTTGCTGCGCCTGGCCAAACAGGTGTGGCCGCAAGCGGATTGGACCGGCCTGCCCGCCCGCCCGCACCTGTCCACCGTCTTCGGCGTCGTCGGTATCGCCTGTGCCGCGGCGCCCGAAGAGGTCGCCGCGGTCGTCGTCTACACCACCATGACCGGCGCCGCGACCGCCGCCCAGCGCCTGCTGGCCCTGGACCCCGCGGCGGTGGCCGCCTGCACCATCCGCCTGTCGGCCCTGTGCGACGACACCGCCCGCACGGCCGCCGGGTCTCTCACGGCCCTGTCGGACCCGCTCCAGGATGTCCTGGCCGAACGCCATCTCCGGCGCGATATGCCGCTGTTCGCGTCCTGACCGCCGGGGACGGTGTTTCCACGCCGGGGTGCGGTTCCAGGTGCGACCCGGCGCGCGTTCGTGGTGGCGGGTTACACGCGGTTTACGTGCGTGCGTCAGGATGGGCGGTATGCCACCTCATTTCATCGATGGAGAGCCGCACGATCACGGGCCGGACCGGCCGCGGCGGGAGCGCACGGCGGGGGAGCCGGTGCGGATCGGGGTCGGGGGACCGGTGGGGTCGGGCAAGACGGCGCTGGTGGCGGCACTGTGCCGGCAGCTGCGCGAGGAACTGTCGCTCGCCGTGCTGACCAACGACATCTACACCACCGAGGACGCGGACTTCCTGCGGCGGCACGCGGTGCTGGCCGACGAGCGCATCACCGCCGTACAGACCGGCGGCTGCCCGCACACCGCCATTCGAGACGACATCACGGCGAACCTGGACGCGATCGACGATCTGATCGAAGCCAATCCGCCGCTGGATCTGATCCTGGTGGAGTCGGGCGGGGACAACCTGACCGCCACCTTCTCCTCGGGCCTGATCGACGCGCAGATCTTCGTGGTCGATGTCGCCGGTGGCGACAAGGTGCCGCGCAAGGGCGGTCCGGGGGTGACGTTCTCGGATCTGCTGGTTATCAACAAGACCGATCTCGCGCCGATGGTGGGCGCGGATCTGGCCGTCATGGACCGGGATTCGAGCAAGGTGCGCGAGGGCAGGCCCTTCGTGTTCACCTCGCTGACCGAGGATCCGGCGGCGACGCCGGTCCTGACCTGGGTGCGCGAGCAGCTGCGCCTGGCCGCCGAACAGGACGCCGCCGCCGTTGCGCCGCATGCGCATTGACGCGCCGACCGGCCGCGGGCCGGTGATCCGTGCGCACTGAGCTGCGTATCGTCGCGGCCGCCGGAACCCTGCCGCGACTGCACGCGGTCGGCGGCCTGGCGGCCCGGCACACCGGGCCCGACACGGTGCACCTGATCGGCACGGCCGCCACCCCCCTGGGCGGCGACGAGGTGGACATCTCGATCGTGGTGGGCGCGGGCGCCCGGCTGATCGTGCGCTCGGTGGCGGCCACCATCGCGCTGCCGGGGCGGCACACCCGGAAGTCGGTGGCGCACTGGCGCTTCGAGGTGGGCGCGGACGGTGACCTGGACTTCGATCCGGAGCCCACGGTGGTTGCGGGCGGCGCCGAGCACGAGACGTTCACCACGGTGTCGCTGGGGGAGAACGCACGCCTGCGACTGCGAGAAAGGGTGCAGATCGGGCGGATCGGGGAGACGCACGGGCACTGGTCGGGGGAGTTGCACGCCGACATCGGCGCCACGCCGCTGCTGCGGCATCGACTGGAGTTGGGCGCGGACGCGGTGACCGACGACGCGCTGTCCGGTCCGCGGGCGCTGGAGAGCGTGCTCACCTATCCGGATGCCCGGGCCGTCGAGACCGCCGGGCTGGATTCGGCGCTGCTGCCACTGGCCGCGGGCGGCGCCCTGTTCACCCGCACCGCGTCCCTGCTGACGGTCTGATCGCTACGGCTGTAAGAACTTTCACGCGCGGCGGGAGCCGGACCTCACCCCCGGTTCCCGCCGCGCGCGCACTACTGAACGCTGTACTACCGCGAGAATGGTGTCGACGAGGAGAATCAGTTGCCGACGACGCGCGGCGGAGCGTTGAACGCGTTCACCGCACCGACCGCGGCACCCACCGCGGCGCCGGCCACGGCTGCGGGTACGGCTACGGCGGCGGCGCCGGCCACGGCACCCGCCGCGGGACCCGCGACCAGGCCGACCGGGAACAGCGGCAGGCCGACCACGAGGCCCAGGACCGCGCCGACGGTCGCCGAGGTGAGCGCGACCGGCATAGACGCGCTGGCACCGGCCACCGCACCCATGGCGGCGGTGCCCATGGTCTGTCCGGCAATGCGATCCGAGCGGCTGCGCTCCATTCCGATGGAATCGAGGAACGTCGCGATGTTCGCTTCGGTCTGCGCGGACTGATCGTTGATCTGGATGGCCTGTTCTTTGTCCATCCAGGTCGGGGCGTCGACCGACACGTCGCCGAAGCGGAACTTTCCGGCGGGCGGGGCGATCGGCGGCACCGGGGCGACCGGAACCGGCGGGTGGAGCACGCCGACGGGCGCCAGGTAGCTCTTGTCCGGGGCCGACCGCGACCACTGGATGGAGCTGTAGGTTTCGTTCGGGATCTGCATGCCCTCGTAGGGCATGACATTCGGTGAGTCGGCGGCGGGCCACTGAGCGGGCGCGTCGTCGGTTTGCGTCACCGGATTGGGCTCTGCCGGAGCGGCATTGGCGGCGCCGGATCCGACGATCGCCAAGACTAGGGGAACCGCGCCTGCCGCGACAACATTTCCGACCTTGTTGCGATGCGGGTTGAGCGCGCGGTGCTTACCTGCGGCCATTACGACCTTTCTATCCGGGGGACATCGACGCCCGACATTCGGACCCGTCGGTCAACCGGATTGGTGGTCGAATCGGACTATCGGAATCGTCCGTATTGCCGAAAGTTAGCTAATTGCGGTGCTATTCGGGCAAAAGGGCCGGAACCCCCATTAGGGGATTCCGGCCCGTCCATTCGCCGATCACTCGAATGTTGCTATCGGCACTACCCCGCGGGGACGACCTCGGCCGGCGCCATGACGCCGTTGGCCGCCCCGACCGCGGCGCCGACGCCCGCGCCCACGGCGGCCGCGGGCA
>NZ_JBEXUS010000037.1:0-75148 GCF_040614455.1 Nocardia sp. NPDC005978 | reverse complement strand
CCCGCCGGCACTTCACGGCGGGATGGGGCAGGTGGTTCATCCGCGGACAGAACCGGCAACTCGGGGCCTGCGACCAGCCGAGCGCGAAGGCCGCCTGATGGGATACAGCTACTACACGCTCCCCGACGGACGCGACGCCGGCTATGCGGTCGAACTGAACCTACTGTGGCCCCCGTCCGGCGAACGGGCGGGGGCCACAATCGATTACTGCAGTGCGACCTTCACGCCACCGGAGAACGGCGAGTCGTGGAACTCGATGGTGACGTAGTTCGTGCCCGGCGGGATATCGAAAACTACGACTCGGTCCAGCGAGAAGCCGGGATTCAGATCCTGGCTGTATCCATCGTTGTTATTCGGAATCGCGCGAGCGCCATCGCCGCTGGCGGTGAACTCGCGGTCCTGATCGTCGATCAGGATCTGTTCGTCGCCCCAAAAGGTTCGCTGCTGCTTGCCCGTATTGGTGACCTTGACCGATACGAGCACGAACTCACCCTGCGCGGTCGCCTTGCTGTAGCCGTCCTGCAGGAAAGTCTGTCCGCGTTCGATCTTGGTGACCACGAACTCGAACTGCCCGTCCCGAACCGCGGAACCGGCAGGGGCGACACCCTTTCTCGGCTTCTCGGCGGGTGCTGGTGCGGCTGAGATGGGTGCTCCAGGCTGTTCGTTCGCTGGTTGTGCTGCAGCGCTTGTCGACGTCTTGCTGGCTTTCGTTTTCGAATCGCTGCTTTCGCCGATGCCGAGGAGGCCGAGGCCGCCGCAGCCCAACAGAACAACAGCGAGCAACACCCAGGGCCATGTCGCGGCCTTCTTCGGTGGTGGCCGCATGGGGTATTGCTGGGGGTGCCGGTACTGCTGTGGGTGCTGGTATTGCGGCGGGTATCCCTGGGGCTGTTGCGGCTGGAATGGCTGCTGTGGCCCCGTTGGTGGCGGGTAGTTCACGGTTCCCCAAGGCTTGTGCGGGTTTTCGGCAGCTTAGCGTGTGGTGGCCCGCCGGTAACTGACATTGCGTGCCACCGTGGCCTACTCGGGACGCGTCCAGCCGACAGCGCGCATTCGTTCTTCGACAGTTTCGGGGTGGTGTGCGAGTAGTGCATCGATGAGATGTTCGATGCGGATCTCGCTGGCGTTGGCGCTGTTCGCGATCGTGAAGGATTGCTCGAACAGGGCCTGCATTTCCGTGCTGGGCAGGATGACACGTTGGGAGGGCTGTCCGGAACTGTGGGGCGGGTTCACGGGCTGTCCAATCGAGTCGAGGTGCTTGCACCATGATCGGATCATTTGCAACCGAATGGTCCTATTTGTCGTGTTACTGAGTCGCGATGACATAGCTGCGCCCCAGGATTCGCAACCGCTCCTGGGGCGCTGCACCTCCCGAAGTCAGGGCACTGTCTCGGGAAGGTGTTCGGGCTAGCGGCGGAACAGCCGCGGGCTGTCCTGGCCGTCGTCGTCCTTGTTGACGGGCTCGTTCCAGTTGTCGCCGGCCTGGCCGTTAGGGCCGGGTTCGTTGATCGAGAGCATCGTTCACACCTCCTTCCCTATGCCAGTAGGTTCCCCAGTTCGGGCCTGTGCCAATGCGCTTGTATCCGTTCGCTGCGACTTCCCGGCGCCCGCGGTAGGTCGCCTTCCACAGCGTCTCCTGCTCGTGGCGCACGATGGCGGTGGCGAATCCCCAGGATTGAAGCCCGCCGCCGGCAGCGAGACGGACCTCGTCCTTGCTGAGACCGGTCTTCTCTTGAAGCTCTGCCGTGGTGAACAGGTCGTCCGGCGGTTCGCTGAGCACGAGTGCTTCGAGCACTTTGGCGTCGTTGTTCATCAGGCGCACCCCCTTGCGGGGGAGTACTCGGCGTAGGCAGGTCTGCTGATTGCGCGCCGGCCGCGATCAGTCGATCGCCACCTCGCAGGGCCTTGCGGAGTAGCGACCGCGAGCCCGGAGGCCTTTAGTCCCAGCAACGCTCGGCGGATGGACGTTTCAGGTATTCCGGTGGTGCGGGTCAGGTCCCGTACTGTCACTGCCTCGGTGACGCTCGAACGTGGCAGTGCGGCAAGAATTTTCGCTTGGTGTTCGGTCAACGCCATATCAGCGCCCCTCGTCGTCTCGTCGTCTGTGCCGTCGTCTGGGGCGGCTCGGGGCGGGACGACGATCCGACCCCGAGCGGCCTACATCGAACGGTAGGTGCGGCCCGGTTCACGGTCGATGAGTTTGCAGAGACTTGCAGCAATCCGGTTGTAGCACCACGAAACTGGACATTCTGCGGGACGATGGTTGAGCAGCGGTGCAAGACCCTGCACACCCGTAGGCAAGGAACAAAGCTCATGACTTTGCGATTTCTCGGCCGAATCGGATCGAACAAGGACGAGTGCCCGACACTGTTCGCCGCAGACAACGGCTACGTAGTCGTTGCCTGGAAGACTGAACAGAACGACATCGTCGAGATCCCGCACGCACTGCTGGGGTTCCTCGAAAAGAACACCTACCTGGACGTGCCGCTCACCGACACCGGGCGCGGGACGTTCGCGCTCAGTGGTAAACCGGTCGTCGATCCAGAAGTGCTGTCGCAGATGAAGATCGAACCGTACGAGACCGCGATCGAAGTACCCAAGGCAGAGAGGGACTATTACGGTGGACTTCCGTCCCACGATTGAGCTACTTCGCGAAGCACGGCACGACGCCTTCCACCTGGAAGTCCGAGACAGCTACGGTGTACCCGGAGAGGATGAGCCGTTTCAGCGGTTCCTCAACTCTGAACCGTTCGACTACCGATCCTGGTTCCAGGACTGGACGGAGTTCGTGCAGGAACTCACTGCACGACAGGTGTCTGTGAGTCGTCTGCGCGTAGTCACCGTCCCTCACAGCGACTACGTGCGCTGGTCGCTGACTATCGCGCCGATGAACGTCGAAGCAGGCGAGGACGTGCGCTACTTGCCTCGCCTCGACGCTGGACAGGTTCCGCCAGATGACTTTTGGGTGATCGACAATCGAGTGGTCGTGTACAGCCTTGTAGGCAAAGACGGTCGCTCGCCAGGCGGAGCGGCGGTCAGTACCGATCCTGAGCTGGTCGCGTACTGCCAGCGCACCAGGGAACGGCTTTGGCGGCTGGCCACGCCGTTCTCGGACTATGCACAGCTGACTCGGAAGTGACCAGCTCAGTTCAGGAGCAACGGGAAGCTCTCGGCAAGCGACTCCGTGAAATACGCCGAAGGGCGGGAGTCACCGGCCGAGGGCTTGCCCGTGTCGAGGGGTGGCACGAGTCGAAGATCTCCAAGCTTGAGTACGGAGTCACTCGGCCGTCGGATGACGACATCCGCGCCTACTGCCGGCATTGCGACACCGAAGACCAGATAGATGATCTGCTGGCGGTCCTCCACAACATCGACACCGCCTATGTGGAGTGGCGCCAGCAGTTGCGCACCGGCATGGCGAAGCGGCAGCGGGAGTCCAGCCGGGCGGCTTCTACTGCGACCTTCATACGCAACTGGGAACCGGCCATGGTCTCGGGCCTCCTGCAAACCGCCGACTATGCCGCGGCCGCGATGGCGAACGTAATCGCGTTCTATCAAATTCCTGATGACTTGGACGACGCGGTCGTGGCGCGTATGGAGCGCCAACGCATTCTCTATCAGCGCGGCAAGCGATTTCACTTCTTGCTGGGCGAGCAGGCTTTGTACACGACCTTCGGTGACGAGTTGATCATGATCAGCCAGCTCGATCGCATCAATTCGATGATCGGAATGCCTCACGTGTCTCTGGGGATCGTTCCCTGTAGAGCAGAGGGTTTGGTGGTGGTGGAGAACTTCTTCATGTTCGACAACCGCCTCGTCAAGGTTGAAGGACACTCGGCGGGCATCACCATCACCCAACCGCAGGAGATAGCCCTCTACGGTCGCGCCTTCGACACCCTGGCAGAGCAGTCAGTGACCGGCGACGACGCCCGAGCCCTGATCATGAGGGCGATCGAGGCCCACCGCTCCGGCGGTCAGTAGAACCGCCAGCAGACCGCAGCTGTGCGGCTGGAATTGTGACGAGTGAGCGATCGTCGATCGCGCGAATGACGGCCAGGATGCCGACAGCAATCAGCTCGGGTTGATCGGTTGGGATGTCATGGCCGGCGTGGTCGGCGACAACGAGTAGCGCGTCGATCTTCTCGGCCAGGAGCTGCTGCCCTTGCTGCCACTGCTCATCGAGTTCCTCGGGCGTGCGGGGTCCGTACTCTTCGGCCTCGTCGGGTGTCAGACGCAGCCACCGGCCGACGGCACTTCCCACCACGACTGCGGGCGTTGGCGGCCATACTGCGTCCTGTATTTCGGCGAACGATCCAATGGGGTCCAGTCTCGACGACCCCGGCTTGTCCTCGCCGCCTTCGTGCTCCGGCCAGGTGCTGGCGCCCAGGTGGTCCAGAGTGGTGGCGTCGACAAGAACGATCCCCGCGGTGTTGTCGGCATATCGCTCGCTGTACTTGAGCGCAATCAATCCGCCGATCGAGTGCCCAACGACCAGGTGGGGCGTGTCGATGCCGAGTTTGTCGAGCAGTACGCGCAGCTCGTCGGCGAGGTCACCGAGTGTTCGCGGCTGATCGCGCAGATGTGACGGGAGTGGGCCGCTGGCGCCGATTCCCGGCCGGTCGTAGGTGATGGTGGGTTGTCCTGGGAGATGGGTGAGGACGTCGTCCCATTGATCTTGGCTTGTGTCCAGGGCATTGATGAACACGATGGGTACGAGCGAATCACCCGATACGGGCGAGACCGCTACTTCGTAGCCTAGGTCGACTTTATCGAATCGCCGCATGCACAACAGATACCACTTCGAGAGTGGCTCCGCTGTGAATCACGTTGCGCTGACGTTGGATTCGCTTTCAGATTGCACCGACAGTGGTGTGTCAGGTTCGTCAGTAGCGGTCGTCCATGTCGGTGAAGGCCGGCCGGTCCCAGAACGTGTCGTCATCCTCGTCGAGGTCCGGCTCTTCGTCGTCTTCGCGTGTGTACAGCCGTACGAGTGCGTCGTCCAGGTTGGGTGCGGCACCGTAGAGGCCCGTGGTGAATCGGATGACACCGCCGACGTCGGGGTAGGCGAGCAGTTCCAGCGCTGCCGCGACGTCTGGAACGGTGGGGCTGGGGTCGATGCCGTGGCGCACGGCGGACCATACGTCCGCGGGCGCGAATTCGCCGTCGTGTTCTTCGTCGGGGAGTGCTAGCAGAATCAGGGAGGCGATGACACTGCCGCGGCCTGGTTCGGTCATGGGGTGCCCTCGTTTCGCGGTGTGATGGCGCGTTGGGAGCACCATTGGGTGATCTGGATCTTGCCGAGGCGGTTCGGCGTTTCGAGGGTGCAGCTGATGAGTCCGATCCAGGCCCCGTTGTTTGCCCGTGCCCAGGCGTGGAGGTGGCCTTCGATGCGTCCGGAGAGTTCGAGGCCGCCGGCGCGGACGCGTAGTGAGAGTTCGTTGGCGCCGAAGGTGGGGGAGTGGGTGGGGATGGCGGTGCCGAGGTCGATGGTGACTGGCCGCGGTGAGGTGATCTCGCGTCCGAGCGAGGGCGGGATGTCGGGCCAGTGTTCGAACATATTTGCGAATGATTGCCCGGTTTGCGCCCTTCGCTAACGATTGCTGTCAGATTGCTATCTGGTGGACGGCTGCTGGTGGCGCGCGGCCGTCCTCGTCGTCGGGCGAAGGTGTGGTGAGTCTCGACGACAAGGACGTTCCGGGACGTGCAGTGCCAAGTTTCGTGCCATAATTTTCCGGGACGGTGCAGGTCGGTCCGGGACATCGCGGGACATCGTTGGTGATCATGGTCCTGACCGGGGGTGCGATGAAATCGCCTCCCAGCCTGCGCCTATGCTGCCATTCATGCGTATCGGACTGTCGATCAATTACACCGACGGCTTCAAGGAAATCGCCGCCGAGGTGGCCGATCTCGAGAAGGCCGGCCTCGACATCGTGTTCGTGCCGGAGGCGTATTCGTTCGACGCGGTGAGCGCGATCGGCTACCTCGCCGGCAAGACCGAGCGGGTCGAGCTGGCCTCGGGCATCATGCAGCTGTACACCCGCACGCCCACCCTCACCGCCATGACGGCGGCCGGTCTGGACTACGTCTCGGACGGGCGGTTCATCCTCGGGCTGGGCGCCTCGGGCCCGCAGGTGATCGAGGGCTTCCACGGCGTGCCCTACGACGCGCCCATCGGCCGCACCCGCGAGGTGCTCGAGATCTGCCGCAAGGTGTGGAAGCGCGAGCGCCTCGAGTACAACGGCAAGTACTACACGATCCCGCTGCCCGCGGAAAAGGGCACCGGCCTGGGCAAGCCGCTCAAGCTCATCAATCATCCCGTGCGCGAGGACATTCCGGTGCTGCTCGCGGCGCTCGGCCCGAAGAACGTGGAGCTCGCCGCCGAGCTCGCGCAGGGCTGGCAGCCGATCTTCTTCCTGCCGGAGAAGGCCGATGCCATCTGGGGCGAGTCGCTGAAAGCCGGTCTGGCCAAGCGTGATCCGAAGCTGGGCGATCTGCAGGTCTTCGCCGGTCCGGCGCTGGCGATCGGCGACAACGTCGAGCCGCTGCGCGAATTCGTGAAGCCGCATCTGGCGCTGTACATCGGCGGCATGGGCGCCAAGGGCAAGAACTTCTATCACACCCTGGCCACCAAGTACGGCTACGGCGCCGAGGCCGACCGCATCCAGGAACTGTATCTGCAGGGCAAGAAAGATGAGGCCGCCAAGGTGGTGCCGGACGATCTGGTCCGCGACGTCTGCCTGATCGGTTCGGCCGGTTTCGTGAAGGAGCGCGTGGCCGCGTTCCGCGAGGCCGGGGTGACCGCGCTGAACGTGGTTCCGCTGGCGGCGACCTCCGCCGATCGGGTCAAGCTCGTCGAGCAGCTGCGCGCCATCTGCGACTGATCACCGAGTCGACGACGCCCCGGCCGTTCGTGACGGCCGGGGCGTTCTGCGTTTCGGGGACACGCGCCCGCGTCGTCGCGGGCGGGGAATCGGTCAGTTCTGTTGCAGCGCGGTGAGGGCCTCGGGCAGCGTCGGGTGCAGCGCGAAGACCTGATCGAGATTGGTCATGCGCAGCTGCCGCCCGGTGGCGGGCCCGTCGGCGACGACGGCGATGCGGGTGGCCCCGGCGCGCTGGTGCGCGGCCACGAGCGCGGCCATGCCGGCCGAGGCCAGGAAGCTCACCTCGGACAGGTCGATGATCAGGGCGCCCGGCTTGCCGCCCAGGATGGATTCGATCGCGTTCTCGAGCGCGGGTGCGGTCGCCAGGTCGACTTCACCGATCACGGCGAGCACGGTCGCATCGTCGTGGACGGTGACCGAGGTGGTCATCGTTTCGCCGAGTGGATACGCGTCTCCGGAAGTGTTGGTCACCTAAGAGACTCTACAAGTGAACGGTGGCGCAAGTGTCCGCAACAGCCTCAGCTAACCCGCATAGCGCTGGTAGGCAATGATTTTGGCCGGTGTGCACACGCACTCGGGCGAACGGTGCGGGCAGGGCTTACCCGTTCTCGGCGAGGTGAAACACTCGCGATGAATCTCGCATGTCGGTGCAGGTCGGAGCATGGACCGCGGTGCACGGAACCGGCGTCGAGGGGTGTCGGGGCGGCTGAAATCCGGGTGACAAAAGATTCCGACCGGTACGGGCGAGTCGGGTCCAGGCCGCGGCGTGATCACGCTGCGGCGTAGATGCGTCGCTGACGCAGATGCGCCAGCGACGGCCTGGTCTCGTCTGCGCCTATGGCACCGACACCGGGCGCAGGCAGCTGTCGATGGGCGTGACGATCGAGCACAGGGCGGGCTCGCGGGTCGGGCGGTACTCGGCGGCGACCCCGGCGCGCGCGGTGATGTCCCGCAGCGCGGGGACGGCGGTGGTGGGCCGCCGCGTGAGAGCGGGGTCGGTCTTCGCGTCGACGGTGTACAGCCCGAAACGCGGTGCGTAGCTGCCCCATTCGTAGTTGTCGGTCAGGCTCCAGTAGTTGTAGCCGATGACGTCGATGCCGTCGGCCACGGCACGCTGGATCCAATAGACGGTGTCGCGCAGGTGATCTCCGCGGTCGTAGCCGTCGGAACGGGGGAGTCCGTTGTCGGTCGGCATGCCGTTCTCGACCACGTAGAGGGGCAGGCCCGGAAACTTCTCGGCGTAGCTGCGCAGGTCGTAGTAGATGCCCTCGGGTTCGATGGCGTTCTTCCAGAGTTCCTCGCCCACCAGCGCCGGGGTCGGCGGATTCGACAGCGACGCACCGTAATAGAAGTCGATCCCGAGGTAGTCGAGCTTGTCGCGCACCCGGTCGACGAAGAGCAGGTCGGTGAGGTTCTGCACGATGGGGTACTGCGCCACGTTGCTGGTGACCCGGGCGCCGGGCTGGCGGGCGTGGATGTAGTCGTAGATCTCGCGGTGCGCCTGCACGAGCCGCTCGAACATGGGCAGGGCGTCCAGCACCCCGATATCGCCGATCCGGATCGACTGCATGACGTAGCCCATGGGCTCGTTGATGGTCACCCACAGCGGGTCCAGCGGTGCGTACCGGTCCACCACGCGGCGCATGTTGGCCAGCCAGTCGGTGACCATGTTCTTGTTCTTCCAGCCGCCGCGGTCCGCGGCCCAGCCCGGGAAGACCCAGTGGTCCAGGGTGAGCATGGGCCGCATGCCCGCCGCGCGAATACGCTGCACGACCCGGTCGTAGAACTCGAAATCGCCGTCGTTCCAGACCCCGGCCCGCGGTTGGACGCGCGCCCATTCGATGGAGAGCCTGAACACCTTCACCCCGAGGCCGGCGGCCAGGTCGATGTCCTCGGCATAGCGGGTGTAGAAGTCGACCGAGTCGCCGTAGGTGTGGGTGGCCTTGCCCGAGTTCGCGTAGCGGCTCCAATTGCTGTCCGGGGCATGGCCTTCGGACTGGAAGCCGGCCATGGACACGCCCCAGAGGAAGTCCGGCCCCAGCGGCCGCACGGTGGTGGGCGCGCCGCCGAAGCTGCCCGTGCCGGAGCCGCTGCCCGAGCCCGATGATCCCGATCCGCCGGATCCCGATCCGCCGCTGCCGGTCGGTGCGGCGGCGGCCATGCCGGACCCGGCCAGGGTGATGACGACGGCCGACACGACCGTACAGAGCAGCCGAGAACGTCTCATGCCAGTACTTCCTCCGGGGCGATCCAGCGCGTCCCCGACATGGCCGCGCATGGTGCCCACACCCTACTGGTCACTTGTTCAACATGGGTGGTGAATGGGTAGAACCCGGGAAACCGCACGGCGGCAAGCTATTCGGTGGATCCGGCACGGGTCACAGCCCCGCGCCGGATCACCCAACCGCCCGGATCAGGACGCCGCGGCGAAGTCCCGCTGCACCTGCTGGGGATCGGTGACGCCGTTGACCAGCAACAGCTGCAACAGAATCCGGGACTTGGCTGGGTTCAGCCCGAGCGCGGACACGGTGCCCAGCTCGTCGTCGTTGAGTTCGGCGTTGCGCACTACCGCCCCGGAGCCCACCCGGCTGGACCGCACGACGAGGACGCCCTTGCCCGCGGCCGCGCTCAGCGCGCTCACGACCGGCTTGGCGGTATTGCCGTCGCCCACGCCCGCGAGCACCAGGCCGCGCGCACCGTGGCCGAGGGCGTCGTTGACCGCGGTCGCGTCCATCCCCGCGTGCGAATAGATGATGTCGACCCGCGGCAGCGGCGCGGAATCGGGCACCGGGAAGCCCAGGCGCGTCTGCTGCTCGGCGGGTTCGGCGAAGGTCACCGCGGCCGCGTCGACGTGCCCGATGGGCCCGGTATTGGGGGAGACGAAGGTCTGCAGGCTGGTGGTATTGGATTTGGTCACGTCGGTCGCGCCGTGGATGGTGTCGTTCAGGACCACCATCGTGCCGCGATCGCGCGCTGCCGGATCGGCCGCGACCTGCACGCCCGAGCGCAGATTGGCGGGCCCGTCCGCGCTCAGGGCGGTCGAGGGGCGCATCGAGCCGACCAGCACCACCGGCTTCGGGCTCGCGACCACGTGATCGAGGAAGAACGCGGTCTCCTCGATGGTGTCGGTGCCGTGGGTGACCACGATCCCGTCGGCCCCGTCCGCGGCGAAGATCTCGTTGATGCGGTCGGCCAGCTTCAGCCACACCTCGTCGTTCATGTCCTGGCTGCCGATGTTGGAGATCTGCTCGGCCTGTAGCGCGGCGATCTTGTCCAGACCCGGTACCGCATCGATGAGGTCCTGTGCGGTCGCCTCGCCGGCGGTGTAGCCGACCGCCGAATTGGCGTTGGCCTTACCGGCAATGGTGCCGCCGGTGGCGAGAATGGTGACCCGGGGGAGTGTGCCGGGGGATTGGGATTGATTCGACGAGGTCCCGGCGGCGGGTTGTGCGGCAGCCGATGTCTTTCCGGCGGCGGATTCCTCGGGGTCGTTCGCGCAACCCGCGACCAGCAGGCCCGAGCAGGCCAGCAGGCCGACGATACGGAGAATGGAACTTCGCGCCATGGAGACTCCTTCAGAATCGGGTTGCGCGCGTATGATTCTTCCGTTCAGTAGTGATCCTACGATTCTTCCTATCACGACGTGCGTTGCCTCGGAGAGCGACCGGACTTCGACATACGGAGAGTGGACGATGAGCATCGATAATCAGGTCGATCGCGGTACGGAGAAGAAGTACGAACAGCTCAGTCCGTTCGAACTGAAAGACGAACTCATCGCGCTGGCCGATGCGAATATGCGCAAGACCGCGCACGTGATGATCAATGCCGGTCGCGGCAATCCGAACTGGACCTCGGTCGTGCCGCGCGAGGCGTTCTATCTGCTCGGGCAGTTCGCCGTCGCCGAGGCAAAACTCGACTGGGACGAGTTCCCGGGCCTGGCCGGTATGCCGCAGCCCGCGGGCATCGCGGGCCGCCTGGACGAATTCCTGACCGCGCAGACCGAGACCGATGCCGTGCGGCTGCTGCGCGGGGCCGTCGAATACGGCACCGCCACTTTGGGATTCGACGCCGACGCCTGGGTGGGCGAGCTGGCCGACGCCATTCACGGCGACCACTACCCGGTGCCCGACCGCATGCTGACCCACATCGAGCAGGTGGTGCACGCCTACCTCGACCTGGCCATGGGCGGCGCCCCGGAAAGCGGCTGGGACCTGTTCGCCACCGAGGGCGGCACCGCGGCCATGTGCTATCTGTTCGATTCCTGCGTCGTGAACGGCATGCTCGCGCCCGGTGACCGCATCGCGATCATGACGCCGATCTTCACGCCGTACCTGGAGATTCCGCAGCTCGAGCGATTCCATTTCGACGTGCTCGAGATTCAGGCGTCCACGACCTCCGCCGACGGCATGCACACCTGGCAGTATCCGCCCTCGGAAATCGAGAAGCTCGCCGATCCCAGCGTCAAGGCGCTGTTTCTGGTGAATCCCTCGAATCCGCCGTCGGTCATGCTGGATTCGGCGACGCTGGAACGGATCACGCAGATCGCGACGAAGGAGAATCCGAACCTCACCATCATTACCGATGATGTGTACGGAACCTTCGTCGAGGGTTTCCGATCCCTCATGTCGGTGGCCTCGGCCAATACCATCGGCGTGTATTCGTTCAGCAAGTATTTCGGCTGCACCGGTTGGCGTTTGGGCGTCATCGCGGTGGCGAAGGACAATATCTTCGATCGGCGGCTGGCGAATATGCCCGCCGCCGATCGGGATCGGCTGACCGCACGGTATTCCAGCATCGCGCTGGAACCGGAGAAGCTGAAGTTCATCGACCGCATGGTTGCTGATTCGCGCGATGTGGCGCTCAATCACACCGCCGGGCTGTCCACCCCGCAGCAGGTGCAGATGGCGCTGTTCTCGCTCGCCGATCTGCTGGACAAGGATCTGAGCCATCGCAAGAACTGCGAGGCGATCATCGCGCGGCGGTTGACGATGCTGGCGGACGCGCTCGGGGTCGAGGCGCCCCGGGATCCCAACGCCGCCAACTACTACGTCGAACTCGATCTCATGGCGTGGGTGAAGCAGCACTGGAGTGCGGAATTCGCCGCGTGGCTCGAATCCGAGCACGAACCGGTGGATCCGGTGTTCCGGCTGGCCGAACAGGGTTCGATCGTGCTGCTCAACGGCGGTGGGTTCGACGGGCCGCAGTGGTCGGTGCGGGTGTCGCTGGCCAACCTGCGCCAGGACAGTTACGCCGAGATCGGGCGGTGGCTGCGGCAGATCATGAACGAGTACCACCGGGAGTTCCAGGACCGCAGCAAGACCAACTGACCGGGCTCGCCGCGACAGAGGACGACTTCATGCATGCGATCAAGACGTTCCTGCAGGACACCCCCGAGGCCGCGCTGTTCCTGTGCCTGGCACTGGGTTACGCGATCGGCAAGATCAAGATTTGGAAGCTGTCCCTGGGCGGCGTGGCCGGCACGCTGATCGTGGCCATCTTCGTCGGCATGGCGGGGCACATCACCGTCAACGATCAGGTGAAGAACATCGCCTTCGCGATGTTCATCTTCACCCTCGGCTACATCTCCGGACCGACCTTCTTCGCCAGCCTGAACCGAAAGAGCCTGAAGTACGGCACTTTCACGCTGATCGAGGTGGCCAGCGTGCTGGCCATCACGGCGCTGGCGACCGTGATCATGAACCTGGATCCGGGCACCGCCGCCGGGCTGCTGGCCGGCGGCGCGACCGAATCCGCGGCCGTGGGCACCGCGACCGACGCCATCGCCCGGCTGGATCGCTCCGCCGACGAGATCACCGCCCTGCAGGCCAATGTCGGTACGGCGTACTCGATCTCGTACATCTGCGGGCTCATCGTGGTGGTGTTGCTGTCGAGCCAGATCTTCCCGCTCATCATGCGGATCAACCTGCGCGAGGAAGCCGACAAGCTGTGGAAGCAGCTCGGCGGCGGCAGCGACGACGATGACGGCACCCACATGGAGGCCGCGCCCGATCTCGTCGGCCGCGCGTTCCGGGTGCAGCGCGTGGCCGGGCGGACCCTGGCCCAGGTGACCGCGGATCTCGGCGGTCACCTGACCGTGGAGCGAATCCTGCGCGGCGGCAAGGTGATCGCGGTCGCCGACGACGTGGTGCTGCTGGCCGGCGACCAGGTACTGGTCGTGGGTCCGCGCACCGCCATGGTCCCCGCCGAGACCGCCATCGGGCCGGAGATCGTGCCCAGCGCCGATCTCGAGACCGCGCTGGAGATCGACCAGGTCGTGCTGGATCACCGCCAGCGCGCGACCACCCTGGACGGCATCACCAAGCAGCTGGGCAACCGGCTGTACGTCACCGGTCTGGTCCGCGAGGACAAGGACCTGCCGTTGCGGCCCGGCATGCCGGTGCAGCGCGGCGATACCCTGAAGCTGACCGGCGCCAAGGCCGATCTCGACAAAGTCGTTCCCGCCCTGGGCTATCGACTGGACCCGACGGTCAAGGCCGACATCATCTACATCGCGCTGGGCCTGGTCCTCGGCTTCGTGATCGGCAAGATCGTGCTCACCGTGGGCACGATTCCGCTCACCCTCGGCACCGGCGGCGGCTGCCTGCTCACCGGCCTGCTCTTCGGCTGGTTCCGCTCCCGCAACCCCGAGATCGGCCAGTACGCCCCCGCCGCGGCCGATGTCATCAAGACCCTCGGCCTGTCCGTGTTCATCGCCGTGGTCGGCCTCACCTCCGGTCCCCAGGCGGTGGACCTGGTCAAGAAGTTCGGCTGGGGGCTACCGATCGCCGGCGTGCTGATGACCGCGATCCCGGCCTGCATCTCCCTGGTGGTGGCCTGGAAGTTCATGAAACTCCCCGCGCCCCTGGCGCTGGGCGCGATCACCGGCCAGCAGTGCTCCACCCCCGGCATCAGCGCCGTCCAGCAGGTGGCGGGCAACGCCACGCCGCTGATGTCCTACACGATCGTCTACGCCCTCTCCAATGTCGCACTCCCGCTGCTGGGTCCGATCGCGGTCGCCATGACGGTCGCCCTGACCTGACGCACCCCCACGGCATGACGCCCGCGCTCGATCGCATCCGGCGATCGGCCGCGGGCGTGGTGATTTCGGTGAGCCGAGTCGACAGGGCGTGGCGTCGGGCCCGGTTCTACGCCGCGACCGGGAGCAGGAACTGGGAGATCAACCAGCCGGGGTGGGTGCCGGTTTGGAGCATCCCGGTTTGGACGAGGACCGTTCGGGGCGTGCCGGTGTGGAGATCGTGCAGGTTGAGGCGCCAGACCGGGGGAACGGCGGCCACCGTGCCCTCGGCCCAGATACGGCGGAACTCGGGGTGGCGGCCGAGCTCGTCGAGGAGGTCGGCGAAGGCCGCCGCACCGCCGAAGCCACCCATGGCCAGGCGGAAGGCCTGGACCGACAGGGTGGTCGCGGCGCGCCAGTCGGCCAGCACCCGGCGGGCCAGCGGATGGGTGAACAGCCAGCGAAACTGGTTGCCGCTCTCCAGCATTCCGGGGAAGGCGCGTTCCCAGCCGGGATTGCGGAGCAGGATGTGGCCGCCCACGGCCGTGATGGCGGCGGGGTGCGGGCCGTCCAGCAGGCGCTGGAGTTCGGGGGTGACGGCCGCGCGCAACTCCCGCAGCGGCGGGCAGCCGACATTCGACAGGCCGGCGAGTTCGCGCACGTACCGGCGCTCGACCTCCGAAAGGTGTTCCACGCGATCGAGATACCGGATGACGGCGTCGACCACCTCGTGCGTGGGGTGGCTGCGCGTGCCCTTTTCGAGGTGCGTGACATAGCTGGCGCTCACCCCGGCGTTGAAAGCGAGTCGTTCGCGTGAGATCCCGCGTGCGTCGCGCAATCGGCGCAGGAGAACGCCGAAGGTCGGCGCTGCCGGTTTGCCCGCGCGCCGTTCGATGGATAGCTCCGCTGTCACGACGGTTCTCCTCCCCTTGGTCGCGCAAACGGCTGTTTTCCGGGTGCGCGACCCCTCGACTGTGTCACGAAATCGGTCGCGCCGCAGGTCTGTGAGCTGAGCAAATGTGTAGCCACCGGAGAATATGAACGCGCACAATCTGTGTGCGCGTGGACATCCGGCCGGTCCGAGGCCGGAAAAGTGTTCTGGGTCACAGTCGATTGTGTGATTGCCCCAAGTTTTCGGGGCGCGCCCGGCAACCTCGCGCTCGGTGTGTCCTACGGCGAGTCGCAGGAGCCGGGTCGTGCCGCCGCGGGTGTCGACACTCGACGCGGTCGGCGGCTCGCCGGCCGGAAACCCGCCGGGCGACCCGGCGACCTCAGACGCGGCTGGCGGCGGAGAACGAGACGGCGGGCAGGCGGGTGGTCATCCGGACCTGGGTGCCCGGCCCGGAGTGATCGAAGTCCAGCTGCGTGGTCAGGGCGCGCATCATGGCGATGCCGCGGCCGCGATGGCCCGGATCGGACGGCAGCGGCCGCCAGACGCCGGTGTCGGTGACCACGAGGGTGACGGTGTCCGGCCCGCATTCGGCGGTGAGCAGCACGCGATCACCGGTGCCGCCCTGCAGATACGCGTGTTCGATGCTGTTGCTGCACGCCTCGTTCGCGGCGGCGATGAGGTCCGCGGCGCAATCGTGCGGGACGGCCGCGGCGGCGAGCCAGAACTTGAGATCGCGGCGGATGCCGGAGAGTTCGGCGGGTTCGGCGGGCAGGTCCAGGCGCAGCGGTTCGGGGGGCTGCCGGTAGACCACCATGGCGATGTCGTCGTCGTACCCGGCGTCGGGCCGCAGCCGATCGAGCACCGCGTCGGCGACCTCGCGCGGCAATTGCCCTGCCGCGCCTGTCAATTCGTCGGCGAGGTCGACGAACCGCTCGTCGATGTCGATGCCGCGCTGTTCGACCAGGCCGTCGGTGAACAGCACCAGCGTCGAGCCGGGCGCCATGGCGGTGGTCGCCTCGGGACGGCGGGGCAGGTCGAAGGTGGCCAGCGGTACCGCGCGCCCGCCCTCGAGCAGCCGCCCGCGCGTGCCGGGTTCGGCCAGCACCGGCGGCATGTGCCCGGCGCTGGAGTAGCGCACGAGCCCGCGCACCGGATCCAGTATCGCCGCGCACACCGTGGTACACATGGCCCCCGGAATTCGCGAGGCGACCGTGTCGAGTTCGGCGAGCAGCTGCGCCGGTCCGGCCCCGCGCAGCAGCAGCGCCCGTGCGGCGGTGCGCAATTGGCCCATGACGACGGCGGCGGACAGCCCGCGGCCGACGCAATCGCCGACGACCACGCCGATGGTGTCATCGGCCAGGCGGACCACGTCGTACCAGTCGCCACCGATCTCGAGCGGCGGCAGCGCGGGTTCGTAGTGCACCGCGAAGCGCGGCGGCAGCTCGATCGGCCCCAGCATGGCGCGCTGCAGGGTCAGCGACGTGGCGCGGGCCTGATCGAAGTTCCGCGCTCGCTGCACCGCCAGGCTCAAATGCCCGATCAGCAGCGAGAACAGCGCCCAGTCGCCCGGTGTGATGACCCGCGGCGCGGCGAACCGCAACCACAGCGCCGAGTCCCCGGATTCCCCGAGCGGTGCGACGATGCCCTCCGAGCTCGCCGCGCCCTCGGGAATGGCGAACATGGTGCGGCCCGGCCGCAGTCGTGCCCGGTCCAGCAGTGCGCGCGCTCGCGCGTCGAGCACCTGGCGCGATTCGCGGCCGTCCCGGCCGGCGCCGTAGCGCCCGTCGCCCGTGGCCGCGCCGAAGCTGTTGTGCGCGGCCAGCGAATTGCGCATACCGCTGACGCTCTGGGCGCCGTTGCCCTGCTTGGCGGCCTGCTCGGTCGGAAAGTCGTCCGAGACATAGAATTCCGGCCCGCTCTGACGGCTGTCCCAGACCGAGACGACCGCGGATTCGGCGCCGACGGCCCGGCGCAGCTCCTCGAGCCCGACGGCCAGCACCTCGCCGACGCTGGTGGCCGCGACCACCTCCGCGGCCATGCGCGAGATCGCCTGATCACGCGCCTGCGCATCGTGTTCGGCGGTCACGTCGCGAATGGTGCCCACGAAGATGCGCTCGTCGTTCTCGGGCTTGACCAGGGAGCTGGTGCTCACCGCGAGCCAGAGCTGGCGCCCGTCGCGATGGCGGACCGGGGTGACGAACCGCGCGGCGTCGGTGCCCAGATCCGGGTAGCGCGGCGCGTCGGGCACCGTCCAGGGATGGGGGAGCGGGTACGGCACCCCGTCGGGGCCGTACCCGGTGAGCGCGCCGAAGGCCGAATTGACCTCCACCAGTGTGCCTTCGGCGTCCACGACGAAGAAGCCGTCCTGCAGCGACTCCACCAGCGCGGTGCGGAAGGCGTCGCGGCCCGCGAGATCGTCCGCGCGCGAACGCTGTTGCTCGTATCGGCGGTTGCCGTCCAGGAAGCCGCGGGTGGCCACGTCGAGTGCGGCCATGGTCTGCAGCAGGAATTCCAGTGCCGCTTCACCGCGATCGCCGACCTCGGGGCCGGGCAGCAGCTCCTCCTGCTCGAGGATGCGGAAATGGTGTTCGGTGAGATCGAGAATGCTGACGCCCTCGACCAGGGCGCGCCGGCCGAGTTCGTAGCCCTCCGCGAGGGTGTTCTGGTTCGGGGCGCGCAGATGCAGCCGCAGCGCGGTGGTGTACGCGTCGCGGAAGGCCGCCAGCACCGAGCTCATTGCTTGGCGCCCGGGTGTCCGGGGACCGGGTGACCCGCGAGGGTGTGCCCCGGCCCGGAATGACTGTGCGCGGCTTGGCTCTGCACCGAATGCCCGTGCGGCACATGCCCGCGATGGCGGGCCGCGAGCACGAGGGCGTCGTCGGTGTCCTTGGCGTAGCGGGCCAGCACGTCGGCGGTGATGTCGGAAGTCGGCTTGCCCAGATCGATTCCGTCGGGGAAGTCGCTGGTGATGCCGTCGGTCGACATGAGCAGCAGATCGCCGGGGCGCACCGGCACGGTTTGCGGTTGCAGGTTCGGCGGCAGCAGATAGCCCACGATGCCGCCGGCGAGCAGGGCGGCGGCGCGAACGGCGGGTTTGCCGGGAGCCGCTGCGACGACCCGGGATTCGACGTTTCCGACGCCCAGCCAGTGCAGGCGGTCACCGGAGTCGAACAGGGCCAGCGATACCGCGGCCCCGCGGGTATCGGACATGGCGCGATGGCACAGCAGCATCAGCACATCCAGGGGTTCGGCGCGATTCTCGGCCAGCACCTGTGCGGCCCGATCGGCGGCGTCGGCGGCGGCGGCGCCGTGCCCGAGTCCGTCCAGGACCGCGAAAAGCACTGAGCCACCGCCCGCGTCGAGGACGACGGAGCGGTCACCGGATACCCGTTGGCCGGGTAGCGCGCGCCCGGCCACGGCCCATTCCACCGCGCCGATGAAACCGTCCTCACGCACCGGTGGGTACCCACTTCCACATTTCCACAAGCGTGCCCTGACCCGGGTTGGAAGTGATGGCGAGACCGTCCATCAGACGGCGCGCGCCGGGCAGGCCGAGTCCGAGACCGCGGCCGGTGGAGTAGCCGTCCTCCAGCGCACGGTCGATGTCGAGGATGCCGGGGCCCTGATCCTGGGCCTGAACCACCATGGAGCGGCGGCCTTCCCGGTCCTGCACCGTGAGCCGGACCTCGCCGGTGCCCGCGTAGCTCGTGATGTTTCGCGCCACCTCCGAGATGGCGGTGGCGATCATGGTGCGATCGGAGAGCGAGAAGCCGAGAGCGCTTGCCATCTCGAGTCCCGCTTGCCGTGCGGTCACGATGTCGTTGGACACCTTCACCGCGATCACCACGTTTTCAGCGGCCACGATCACGACCATCTCGTTGGCCACGTGCATTGATCTTGTGGTTCAGCCAGGCGAGTCCCTCTTCGAGGTCCAGTGCGGTGTGCATGCCCTCGAAGGTGAGTCCGAGTTGAACCATGGCGAATGCGACTTCGGGTTGCAGGCCGACGATGACCGTTTCCGCGCCTCTCAGCTTGGTCATGTGGGCGATGGTACGCAGCGACCTCGCGGCGAAGGAGTCCATTACATCGATTGCGGTGACATCGACGATGATTCCCTGCGCGCGGTACTTGCTGACGTACTTCATCAGGTCGTCCTGCAAGCGCTCGGTATCGGCGTCGGTGAGTGCGGACTGCACCGACGCGATCAGATAGGTGCCCTGCTTGAGTATGGGTACCGGCATTGGCCTGTCCCGGTTTACCGTCCGTCGCGATCGGCGGGAACTCGCGACACCTCGTAACCCAGGAGTCGCTCCGCCTCTTCGATACCGCCCTGAAGGTCGCCGACGGCGTTCATCTTCGACAGATCCAGGCCGATGGTCACCAGTGTGAGCGCGATCTCCGACGACAGGCCGGTAATGATGACATTGGCGCCCATGAGGCCGGACGCGTCGACGGTCTGCACGAGGTGGTTGGCCACGGTGGAGTCGATCGCCGGCACACCGGTGATGTCGATGACGACGACCTTGGCGCGGTTGGCGCGGATGGCGCGCAGCAGCTGTTCGGTGAGCTGCCGGGCGCGCTGGGAGTCCAGGACGCCGATGATGGGCAGAATCAGCAGCTGCTCGCGCACCTGGAGCACGGGGGTGGAGAGTTCGCGAATGGCTTCCTGCTGCTGGCGGATAACGCGCTCGCGCTCCTGCACGAAGGACACCGATACGGTGTTGGCGATGCGGTTGGCGGCCGGTTCGTACGCGTCCAATACTCGCTTGAGCAGCTCGAAGTCGCTCTGGTACTTCTCGAAGAGGCTGCGGGCCAGCACATCTCGCAGCAGGAGCACGATGCCGACGACCTCGTCGGTCTCGACGCCTCGCGGAATGATTCGTTCGGACAGGTCGCGCGCGTAGGTCTGCAGCGCTTCGACGCTACCGGTTTCGAGCACCTCGACGTAGTTGTCGTAGACCGAGGTCGCCTCGGAGAAGATCTCCTCCGGGGTCATCGCGGTCAGCAGCTGGGCATCGGTGATGCGACGGGCCCACTCCTCGCGCAGCTCGGTGCGGTTCTGCCGCAGATGCTCGACCAGCTGCGGGAGCAGATTGTCGACAGAACCGGCGGATTGTGAATCCGCCGGAAGGCCGATGGACACGTCGGACATGGAAATTCCTGCCCCTTTCGCTAAGGCCAGGTCGGGTGCTCGCTCATCTTCAACCAGCACAGCGCCGGCCGATTTGCCGACCGTACGCCGGTGCCGACCGCGGTCGGAAGCCGGTGCCGAGCCTAGTCTTACCCACTACCCGGCGTGTGCCAAACCAAACGCCGGTCAGCACCTTTTTCGGCATCGAAACGCGGTTCAGGACGGGTTCCGGGTGGCCGGTCGGCGGTGATGGGCCAGCAGGGTGTCGTAGATATCGGCGAGTGCGGTGAGTTGTCCGCTGTCCAGCACGTCGATCATGTGCCGGCGCACGCTCTCCACGTGCGCGGGCGCGGCGCCCGCCAACACCTGCTCGCCCTTGGCGGTCAGCACCGCCGCGGTGCGCCGGGCGTCGTCCGGCACGGCCTCGCGCGCGACCAGCCCGCGCTTCTCCATCCGGGTGATCTGATGCGAGAGCCGGCTCTGCGACCATTCGAGCACCGCGGCCAGTTCCGCGAAGCTGCGCCGGTGGTCGGTGGCGTCGGCGAGCCGGGCGAGGACCGTGTATTCGACGTAGGTCAGGTTGGATTCCCGCAGGGAATCACGTCCGACCGCAGCGGCGATGAGGTCGCGGGTGAACACGAATCCCAGCCATGCGCGCGTCTCGACGTCGTCGAGCCAACGGGGTTCGGTCACGGTTCCACTCCCGGGTTCTGCACTCATGCTAAGTCCTCCCCGCCGCCGATAAGCGCATCATCACAGGTAACCACCCCCCGACTTGAAGGTGCAACCTGTGCCGACACACACAACTCGTTGCCGATTCACACAAGTCCGGGCGCGAATACGCAGTTCACCGCTTGTGCGAACCGAAGCAAGTGTGCAGCGCGCCCGCGCTGCGCGCGCCCGGGGCGGCGCCCACCGCGACCCCGGCGCGGCCGGGGATGACGAGGGTGACCGGGGCGGTCGCCATGATCAGCGGCGCCGGGACGCCGATCGGCACGCGGTGTCGCGGTCGCCGCGGTGGTCCCGCCGGCCGGTCGCACGGGTTCGCTGCTTTCGCCGATCGGACATTCGGTTCGCACCGGTATCCGCCGCACCCCTCAGCCCGCCAGTTCGTTCAGCAGATCGATGGTGTGCCCGCTGCTCGCCGCCTGCCCGGCCAGGAACACATGGAACTGGCGATAGCGCTCGGTCTCGTGCGGGACGACCGAGAACCGGGTGTCGGCCAGTTCGGGCTGGCAGAGCAGATCGGGAACCGTGGCGTCGGCAAAGCGCAAGCAGGTGAAGGGGTTTCGCACGAACGCCGGCCCGCAGGCGTGATCCTCGATGATCTGCAGCGTGATGTGCGGGCGTTGCGCCAGGCCCAGGAGGTGCTCGACCTGCTCGGCCCAGACGGCCTCGCCGCCGAGCGGGCGGTGGAACGCCGCGTTCTCGACGATCATCCACACGTGCGGGGGATTCGAGCGCCCCAGCGTCAGTTGCGAGCGCATGCGCTGGGCGAGCATTCGATCGATCTCGTGCCGGGCGTGATCGGGATGGGCGGATTTGAGTGCGGCGCGGGCGTATCGGGGCGTCTGGGCGAGCACGGGAACCAGCGCCTGTTCGTACTGCAGGATCTTGGCCACCGGTTCCAGGTCCATCAGCAGATCCAGTCGCAGGGTGTGGTCTACATCGCTGCGGTCGCCATAGCCGCAGGCCAGGTACCGCGCCTGCGCGGAGTCCGGGATCCCGTACAGCCGCAGCAGGGCGCGGACGGTCTCGATGGGAACGTGCCGATAGCCGCCGGATTCGAGTCGGCTGATCTTGGATGCGTCGAAGTGGATGGCCGCCGCGACCTGCTGCTGGGTGAGACCGCATCCGTCGCGTAGTCGGCGTAGCTGGATTCCCAGTAGTACGAGCAAAGCCGGTGGGCCGGTTAGGTTTCGCGCCGGCCCGGGATGTCTGGTTCGGCGGCTGCGCGTGTCCTGTGTATGAGGCACCTGCCCGAGTGTTCCATGTGTCGCGTGTCACTTTCCAGAGCAATTGTCCGTGCAGATGCAATTGCATATGACTTCACATCGCGCTGGATCGCACGTCGTGAGGGGTCCCGAACCGTGCGGTAAGGCTTGCCTTTGCTCGGGGGCAGGGGCGGCGGTGGTTACAGTCTTTCTGCTTGAACCGTTGGCTGAACAGCCCCAGCCCTGCTCGAGGAGTGCGATTCGTGACCGCGCCTGACTTCCTGTACTCGGATCTGCTGCCTATCGGTGCCGACGAGACCCCGTACCGGTTGCTGACCACCGAGGGTGTCAGCACGTTCGAGGCGGGCGGGCGCAGCTTCCTGCAGGTCGAGCCCGAGGTGCTGCGCATGCTGACCGCCGAGGCCATGCACGACATCAGCCACTTCCTGCGGCCCGATCACCTGAAGCAGCTGCGCAAGATCATCGACGATCCCGAGGCCAGCGGCAACGACCGGTTCGTGGCCCTGGACCTGCTCAAGAACGTCAACATCTCCGCGGGCGGCATCCTGCCCATGTGCCAGGACACCGGCACCGCGATCGTGATGGGCAAGAAGTCCGAGGGCGTGCTCACCGGAGCCGATGACGCGGAATGGATTTCGCGCGGTGTGTTCGACGCCTACACCAAGCTGAACCTGCGCTACTCCCAGCTCGCCCCGATCACCATGTGGGACGAGAAGAACACCGGTCAGAATCTGCCCGCGCAGGTCGAGTTGTATTCCGAGCAGGGCAATCCCGCGTCCCCGGCCTACAAGTTCCTGTTCATGGCCAAGGGTGGCGGTTCGGCCAACAAGTCGTTCCTGTTCCAGGAGACCAAGGCCATCCTGAACCCGGACCGCATGCTCGAGTTCCTGGACGAGAAGATCCGCTCGCTCGGCACCGCGGCCTGCCCGCCGTACCACCTGGCGGTCGTCATCGGCGGCACCAGCGCCGAATTCGCCTTGAAGACGGCCAAGTACGCCTCGGCGCACTACCTGGACAACATGCCGACCGAGGGGTCGATGGCCGCGCACGGCTTCCGCGACCTCGAGCTCGAGGAGCAGGTCTTCAAGCTCACCCAGTCCTTCGGCATCGGCGCGCAGTTCGGCGGCAAGTACTTCTGCCACGACGTGCGAGTGATCCGCCTGCCCCGGCACGGCGCCTCGCTCCCGGTCGCCATCGCGGTCTCCTGCTCGGCCGACCGCCAGGCCCGCGCCAAGATCACCGCCGAGGGCGTGTTCCTCGAGCAGCTCGAACGTGAACCGGCGCAGTACCTTCCGGAGCAGACCGACGCCATCCTGGGCGGCGACGTGGTCCGCATCGACCTGAACCGGCCGATGGACGAGATCCGCGCCGAACTCTCCAAATACCCGGTGAAGACCCGGCTTTCGCTGACCGGCCCGCTGGTCGTGGCGCGCGACATCGCGCACGCCAAGATCAAGGAGCGGCTGGACGCGGGCGAGCCCATGCCGCAGTACATGCGCGACATGGCCGTCTACTACGCCGGTCCGGCCAAGACCCCGGACGGCTACGCCTCGGGCTCGTTCGGCCCTACCACCGCGGGCCGCATGGACTCCTACGTCGACCAGTTCCAGGCCGCGGGCGGCTCGCACGTCATGCTCGCCAAGGGCAATCGCTCGGCCCAGGTCACCAAGGCGTGCAACGCGCACGGCGGCTTCTACCTCGGCTCGATCGGCGGACCCGCCGCGCGGCTCGCGCTCGATTGCATCAAATCCGTCGAGGTTCTCGAATACCCTGAACTCGGCATGGAGGCGGTGTGGAAGATCGAGGTCGAGGACTTCCCGGCCTTCATCGTCGTGGATGACAAAGGCAACGACTTCTTCGCCGAAACCTCGAAGCCGATCGCGCTGCGAGTGCGCGAGCGGTCCAAGGAACGAGTCTGAGCGAAGGAGCTGATTCGATGCGGGCGTACGGCCGCGACGACGTGCGGGGTTCGACCGCGCGACGGAATGTCTCGACCGTCCGGCGGTATGCCGCGATTGCCGCATTGGCCGGCGCCGGCGTGGTGGGCGGCGTACTGCCCGCCCCCGCGGGCGCCGCGCCCCGCCCGCACGCCGCCCCCGTCCTGCCGGGGCACACCGAGGCGCCCGGGAACGCCGTGCCCGCCGCCACGGCCATCGCCGATGACGCCGACGGCCTGAATCCGCTACTGGCGGCGGCCTATTGGGCCGCGGCGGCGGAAGCGCACGCGGCCGGTGTTCCACTCTCGATCACCTCCGGGCACCGCACCTACGGCGAGCAGGACGCGCTGTGGCAGGACGGCATCGCCACCTACGGCAGCCCCGACGCCGCCCGCCGCTGGGTGCTGCCCCCGGAGGAGTCCACCCACGTGTCCGGCGACGCGATCGACGTCGGCCCGCTCGAGGGCGCGCAGTGGCTCGAGGCCAACGGCAATCGCTGGGGGCTGTGCCGCTCCTACGAGAACGAGTACTGGCACTTCGAGCTGGAGACACTGCCGAATCACCCCTGCCCGCCGCGACTACCGGACGCGAGCGCGCGCTAGCAGCGAACAAATCCGACCGGACACTCTGGTGTCCGGTCATTCGCCGCTGTGCGCACGCTCCGAGTTCGGCATTCTGGGTTCGGCACATATCTAGCTACGGAGGCATGGGTGGGCAGGCAACGCACACGAACAGCATTCGGCTCCATGGGCCGGCAGCGCCCTCCCGTTCGCATCTCGCGTGTCGCCCCCAGAAAAGCACCGCCGCGCACCGGGCTGGACGCCGTGCTCACCCCCGGCTGGCTGATCCTGGAACTGCCCACCGCGATTCTGCTCGCGGTGTTCGTCGGCACCGGCTGGCTCGGCTACGCCCAGCATTCGGGCACCCCGGCCCAGCCGCGGCCGGCGGTCGTGGTGCCCGCCGACCAGCCGCCCGGCCGCTGAGCGCCGCGTCGGTCGAACAGGTTGCCGCGTAAGGGATGCGGCTGTGCCCGTGGGGCGCGTGCTGTGCCGCGGCAACGTGTGAGCGATCGGTGCGGGGCACCACGCGTCGCGGGCAAAATCCTTCTGCGCGAAGCCGATCGGTCAGCCGCAGGGCGGCCGCTGTTCAACGGGCGGCCGTAGCGTCACCGGTGTGCGGTGACCCTGCGGACGGAGGCCCCCATGCTGGATCCTCGACTTCGGACCGGATGGCTGGCGGGCGCCGCCACCGGCGCGGCGGCGGTGGCCGTGCGCGTGCCCCGGCCGTCGGGCGCGAATGCCGTTCGGGCGACCGGCAATTCGGTGGTGGCCTCGGACCTGGAGGTCGTCACCGTCACCGACACCTCGGTGATCCTGACCTGGACAACGCGCGCTCGCGATCGCCGGGGCCGCTGGCGGCCCGCACCGGCCGACACCGAGGTGCGGATCGGACCGGGGGACAGCCGCGAGCCCGTGCCGGTGCGGCTGTTCGACGCCGAGCGCACCCCCTACCACTACGCCGAGATCCACGGCCTGGAACCGGGTCGCGCCTACCGCTTCGAAGCCTATTCGGACGGCGGTCGCGCCCACCCCGCCCGCACGCTGGTCACGCGCCGCGCCGGAACACCGGAATCCACCGGGGTTTTCACCACGCTCACCCCGCCCCCGGGCCGGCTGCTGCGCACCCTCGCCCTGCTGAACGACCTGCACTACGGCGAGGACCGCAGCGGGCAACTGGTGCCCGGGCTGCTCGAGGGCGAACGCGGCGAGCAGTACCCGGAATTCATGCTGGGCGCGGCCCTGGACGAACTCGCGGCCCCGAATCGGCGTGCCGACCAGTTGATCGTCGCGGGCGATCTGACCGACACCGGAACCCTCGATCAGACCCTGGCCGTGCGTGCGCGCCTGGACGATTGGGGCGCGCTGGGCCGGGAGTACTTCGTCTGCCGCGGCAATCACGACATGCCGCCCAAAGGCGAACCCGACCACTGGGGCTCGATCTTCCATCCGCATCAGCGGTTGATCGAGTACTCGGTGGGCGGATTGCGCCTGATCGCACTGGACACCACCCGGCTCGCGGGCTCCGGCGGCACCCTCGGCGGGACCCAGGTCGAGCGCCTGCGCGAGCTGCTGCGCAGCGACCCCGACCGCCCGACGCTCGTATTCGGTCACCATCCGGTCACGAGGCACGCGGCGGTAAGCAACCCCGGCGGACCGGGTTTCGTGCTCGACAGGGCGAATGCGGCCGCATTACACGGCATCTACCGATCGGCGCCGGGCGTCTTCCTGCATCACAGCGGGCACACGCATCGAAATCGGGTGACCCGGCCCGATATCGGCGTCGGCGTGGAATTCCTGGAAGTGGCGGCGGCCAAGGAGTATCCGGGCGGCTACACGCTGCTGCGCGTCTACGAGGGCGGCTACCTCGCGAACTTCTACAAGACGCGCTCCGAACCCGCACGGCGCTGGAGCACCCGCACCCGCCGCCAGTACCTCGGCCTGCACCCGGATCACGCGCTCGGCAGCTGCGCCGACCGCAATCACGCGGTGCGGCGCGACTTCTCGGGACTGCGGGCCGCCGGGGCCGCCTAGGCCGCGGGCACGGACGCGACCGGCCACGGCCCGAATCGCGTGTGGGCACGGTGATTCGTGTGCGGGTTCCAGCGCCGATCACTGGCGACCGCGCCCGGAGTGGGCAGCCCGTGGGCGGCGTTCTCACCCGGCGATCAGCTGATTATCGCCGGGTGAGCCGGATTCGTGCACCCGGTGCGAGTGGGTACGCCGGGGGCGGGACGACTCGAAGGAGTTGTCGCGCAGGGTTGGTCGCGAGCGCGGGGGCGCTCGGCCGGGTCAGTCGTCGAATCCGCCGGAGCCACCGTTGCGGGCACGCGCGGCGGCCCGGGCGCGACGGCGCGCGGCCTGCAGTTCGGCGAGCTCCTGCTCCAGGGTCTCGGCGATCCGGAACTGGCCGGTGTCGTACACGTTCAGCGGGGGCACCGGGTCGGCGCCGTCACTGAGCGAGGACTCGGCCTCGAGCATCTTGCGGGACTTCGTGGTGGCCGAGGTGCGCTCCTCGCGTTCGGGTGCGCGCGGAGCCTCCTTGGGCTTGGCCTTCGGCTTGACGGCCTCGGCGCTGTCCACCACCTGGGCGTTGCCCATGTCGCGAATCTGCTCGGACTCCACGTGCGGCTGGCCCGCGGTCAGCGCGGGCGTGGCCGGAGCCATGCCCGGGCTCGGCGCGGGATTGCGGGTCGGCCAGCTGACCACGGTCGGCAGCGTGCGCCGCATCTGCTCGGCCGGGTCCGGCAGATCCCGGATCTGATCGGTGGCACGCACGATGGCCAGGCCGTACCGGGCGCTCGCGGCGTTGTGGATCAGCAGCGCGACGCCGATCATGATGGGCGCGATGGCGTGCACGGCGACGTCGTACCAGCTACCCGACTTCAGGTACGGGTAGGTGTTCAGCGTGACCGTCAGGCCCAGCAGGGCCATCTCGGCCGCGACGACCTGCTTGGTGCTGTCCAGCACGCCCCACTCGGCGACCTTGTTGGTGCCGATCATGATGATCACGAGGCAGACGCTGATCATGCCTTCGAGCAGGTAGCTGAACCAGAACAGCGGATCGCTGGGGCCGCCGGGCGCGATGTTGTGCTGCACGTTGACCGCGGACCAGAGCATGCCGGCCGCGACGACACCGGCCAGCGCGCGCAGCGACCAGGCCCGATGCTTGTACAGCGACGCCAGTTTGGCGTGCGGGCTGGACTCACGCCGCTGCGCGGCGATCGCCTTGCGAGCGAGCAAGAGGTCCCGAATGTCGGCCTTCTCAATCTCTTGGGTGGTCTGCCGCGTGCGGTCGGCCGTGGCGGCCGCCGCCTCGGCTTGCTTCCAGCGCTGCGAGCGATCCTCGTCGCGGATGCGCTCGGCCAGCTCGCGTTCGGCTTGCAGCTCGTTTTCCGAGAGCGCTTCGGTGAGGGCGGGATCGAACTGGTAGACCAGCCGGCCGCGGGCCTTCTCGACCCGCCGCGCCAGCTGGGAGACGTCGTCCTCGGGCGGATGTTCGAGAGTCATCAGGACCCCTGTCCGGGGAAGTTCGATGGGCGAGCGGTGAACTCGAAAGGGATCGGCACGGAAAACATTTCTAGTCGATAACTGCCTCTCGGCGAAACTGTTGATTTGCCGATGCACCAATCCTTACGGCGCGCCGCGCCGCGACACGCGCAATCCGATCTTGCCCGGGACGTTTACCGGGTGGTATCGGCCCGGGTGTCAAGGTGGGTGATCGGTACTGTCCCGCTGACGGATTCGCGAGATTCGGTGATGCGGAACGGGCATGGATCGGTCGCGCGGCCGGGTGGCGGTGCGCGTCGGGCGGCGGCGAATCCGGCATCGCGCATCGAACCGGGCGTTCGGAACCAATCGCCGGGACCGTGTGCGCGGGCTCACTCGACGCCGCGTTTCGTAGCGTAGTGAATGCGCTGCCGTCGGCTGCCACCCGAATCGGGTGCCCTCGGTACGCGTTTCGGGCAGGGGCCGCGGGCGCGATTCCGGGCATATCGGCGGGGCGCGACTGGCGGGCCGCACCGGTGCGGCTTGTTGTGCACCGGACAATTCGATCGAACTTCCCGAATGTCCGGTGCACGAGCAGGACTCAGAGCAGCGCTACCGCACCCTCCACCGCGTGCGGGAGCCGTCGCCGATTAGGGGAGCCCAGCGCCGTGGTCAGGTCCGAGCCGTCGTGCTCGGCCAGCAGATCGGCGCTGTCCCACACCAGCAGCGTCGCGCTGACGGTGTTCTCCGCCGCCGAGTGCGCCAGATCGTAGTGCGCGCAGCCGGGCACGTGCGCGTAGGTGATCCAGAGGTCGTAGCCGGTCATGAACAGGTCCAGATCGAATTGCACGGACAGGCCCAGCAGTTCGCTCTTACCGTTGTCGTCGACGCCGGCGAAGGCTTCGTCCAGCGCCAGCAGGCGCGGGGCCTGCGGGTCGGCCGAATCCAGCATGACGTGCGCGGCCGCGAACAGCGGCAGGTGCAGCGAGACCGACTGCTCACCGCCCGAGAGCGCGCTGTGCCGGGCCACGGTGAGCCGGTCCTCGGTGCCGTCGGAGGTGATGATGGTGAAGGAGAACACCCGCCACGCGCGGTAATCCAGTGTCGCGGCCAGGATCTCGGGGAACGAACGCTCGGGGTGCGCGGCGCGCGCCGAGCGGATCTCGGCCGCGAAGTGCGAGCGAATGGTGGCCAGATCGTCGGGCACCAGTTCCGAGGAGTCGCGGTCCAGGAGCTTGCACACCGCTCGGGCGGGTTCGGAGAGATTGTCCGCCAGCACCCAGTGCACGCCGATGGTGTTGCCCGAGGACATGCGCCGCTGCTTCATCTCGGTGCCCATGCGGGTGATGAGATCGCGGGCGTCGCTGGTGCGTTCGTGAATCTGCTGCGCGAGTCCGGTCAGCAGCGCGTCCTCGAGGATGCGGCGTTCGGAGTCGGTGAGCAGCAGTTCCTGATCCTTGCGCGCGCCGCCGATGCGCTCGGCGAAATCGGCGAGCGCGGACAGGCCGTGATCGTCGTGGACCTGCACCACGGTCAGGCCGTCGGCGGCGTCCCAGTGCAGGCGGTAGTCCTGGCGGGCGGCGGTGAGCGCGGCGTCGAACTCCTGCAGTGCGGCGGTGACCGCGCTGCGGGTGGACTTGCGGGTCGCCTCGCCCGCGCGCACCGAAGCGGTTGCGGCGGCGAGGTTCTCGAACAGGGTCGCGACCTCCTCCGGCAGCACCCGCATGTCCTGTTCGGGGTCGCCGTTCTCGATGCGGTACAGCAGCTGCTCGGGGGTGGACCAGGCGGCATCGCTGGCGGGCCAGCGGTTCTCGACGGGTGCGCCGAGCAGGCTGAGCAGATCCGGGCGCGCGTAGGGGGCCAGATGCCGGACGTCGGCGAGCAATTCGGTGAGAGCGGTCCGCAGGGTCTCGTGCGCGGCCCGGTGCGCGCCCTCGGCGGTGCCGACCGCCTCGATGGCCTCGTGCGCGGCCTTGCGAGCCGACTTCTGTTCGGCCCGAGCCGCGTCGATCCGTTCGCGGGCGGCCTCGAGTTCGCGATCGATGTCGGCGGCCCCGGCTCCCAGGGCCTCGCGCAGGGTCTCGAGCTTGCGCAGCTGCTCCTCGTAGCCCGAGCGCGCGGCCTCGGCCTCCTCGGCGAACGCCTCGGCGAGATCGGTGGCCTCGTCGAGCCGGTCGGAGGTCTCGCGGGAGCGCTCGTGCTCGCGGGCGTGATCCCCGCGCAGGCGCAGCAGCGCGGTGCCCGCGTTCTCGAAGTGCCGGACCGCCGCGGCGAGTGCGTCGAGTTCGGCGGGTTCGCGCGGGACCCGGTGCTCGGCCGCGATCGCGCGCACCTTCTTGTCGGCGGCGGCGTACTCGTTCACGGCCTGGTCGATGTCGCGCTCGGCCTGCGCGGCGGCCTCGGATCGCGATCGCAGCATGCCCGCGGCCTCCGAGACCGCGCGCAGGGCGGCGGTGACAGCGGTGGTGCGCGGCAACGCCTTCGACGCCGCGGACACCCGTCCCAGTTCCTCGGTGGCGGCCTGTTCGGCGGCCTTCGCGTCCCGGGCCTCGGTCTCGGCGGTCTCGATGGCGGCGGCCAGCTCGGCCAGGCGCAGTTCCCGGCGCCGAGCGCGCGCGGTGCTGCCGATGAACTCGGCGTCACCCTTGGCGTGCCGCCCGACCTGGACCCCCTGCCGGAACCGGCCGTCGGTGCCGACGGTCAGCTGCCCGTCCGCGCCGACGGCGGTGGTGGCGGTCGCGACCCGCGCGGTCGTCTCCTCGTACAGCGCGATCGAGGCCAGCACCTCGGCGACGCGCTCGCGCGGCACCGCCAGGTCACCGGAGTCCTCCTCGACGACTAGCACGTCGGCGAGCGTGCGCCCGGTGGGCCGTTGCCCCGCCGGCAGGGGCACCAGGAACTGATCGGAGGCGTGCTCGGGCAGATCCGCACCCGCGCACACCCACCCGTCGAGCAGGTTCGCCGCCTGCAATGCGGCCTCGATACCCGCCGCGGCACCGGGCTCGATCGAGTCGGCGAACCGCACGAGCCGCCACAGCGGTGCGCCCGCGGGTGCGGCCGAGGCGGTCGCGCCACCTGGCGAATCATTCGAGACCTGCGCGCGCGCCGCGTCATTCGCACCGGCTGCGCTCGCGGCCGATGCGGTCGTGCTCCCTGCCGGACCGTTCGAGACCTGCGCGCCTGCCGCGTCATTCGCACCGGCGATCTCGTCGACCGTGCTCTCGGCCGCGCCCCGCGTGCGACTCGCAGCGCGTGCGGCGCCCGGCGTACCGGATGTCCCGGCGTGCGGCGATCCGAGCCGGTTGCGATCGGCTCGGGCGTGGAAAGCCGGTGGGGCGTCGTCCCGTTCGGCCGCGACCTGCTCGCGTTCGGCGCGCAACTCGGCGGCGCGCGCGGTGGCCTGGGCCGCGTGGGCGCGGGCTTCCTGGCGGCGGGTCCGGATCTCCTCGGTGAGCGGTTCCGAGCGCTCGGCGAGCACTTCGGCCGGCGTGAGCGCGACCGATGGCTCGTCGGAAAGCGCTGCCGCCAGGGTGTTCCGGGCCGGGGTGGTCGCGGAATCACCCGGGGTCACGGGGGAGTCCGTGCCGGAACCACCCGCGCCATCGGCCCCGTCCGTGCCGGAACTGCTCGCGGGTCCGGTTCCGAGCGCGCCGCTCGAACCGCTCACGGAACTGGTTCCGAGCGCGCCGCCCGAACCGCTCGCGGGGCCGGATCCAAGCGCGCCGCTCGAACGGCTCACGGGGCCGGATCCAAGCGTGCCGCTCGAACCGCTCGCCGGTGAGGTCCCGGCCGACGCACCACGCCCGCGTCGCTTGCCCTTCGCGGCTGCGGGCGGCCGCGCCGAATGCTCGGTGCCCGCCTGGGCGAGGGCCTCGTCCAGGGACTCGAACAGGCCTTCGCGGATGGGGGAGTAGACCTCGCGGTGGCTGTCCCACCAATCGCGCAGGGCGGTCGCGGTGTCGGCGCGGGTCAGGGCCACGGCGGCCTCGGTCTCGGCGAGGTCCACGGCCGCGGACTCGCGGAGTTCGGTGGCGCGCTGGGCGGCTCGTTCGGCCCGGGTCCGTTCGGTGGCGGCGGCCTCGACCAGGGTCAGGGCGCGGCGGACCGCGCGCACGTCGGCGTCGCGTTCCTCGGCGTGCGCGCGGACCGTGGTGGTGAGGTGTTCGGCGCGGGCCTGTTCGGGCAGCGCGGTCCAGGCGATGCCGGCTTCCTCGGCGGCCGTGCGCAATTCGTCCTCGCCGCGGGCCATGGCCGCGGCGGCGTGCTGCACGGCGGCCAAGGCGCGCTCGGACTCCCCGGCGCGCTGATCGACGGTCTGGCGGGCCTTGAGGGACTTGTCGTGGTGCACCGCGGACGAGGCTTCCAGGCGGCGCACCGCGTCGGCGAGGTCGTCGAGCTGCTGTTTGCCCTCGTAGGCGCTCGAACGCTGCAGCGTCTCGCGATCGGAGAGCGCCTGTTCGTAGGCGCGGTCGGCGTCCTCGGCTCGCGTTTCCACGGCCGCGCGCTCACCATCGCGGCGCCGGCGCAGCGCCGCGGCCGCGTGCAGCGCGGTTCCGGCGTGTGTCACCGCGTCCAACCGCGTGCGAACCTGATCGACATCGGTCTTGGCCTGTACCGCAAGGTATTTGCGGTACACCCCGACGAACGCGCGGGTGGCGGTGTCGGCCTGCACCAGGCCCTCCAGGGTCCGGCCGACCTCTTCCATATCGCTGAACGAGCGCGCCGCGTCCAGGATCATCTGCTCGTCCAGCGGGCGCAGACCGTCGGTGAGCGCCTGCGAGAGCCCGCGCGGGTCGAGGTTCTTGGCCAGCTGCGGGCGGCGCAGGGTCAGAATGAGATTGATGAGCTGGTCGTAGCGCTGCTGCCCGAGCCCGAACATGCGCGCGTCGATGGCGGCGCGATACTCCACCGGCCGGTCCACGATCGCGTCGCCGCCGATCTGCTCGGCCAGCTGCTTGCGGGTGAGCGGGCGGTCGTCCGGGCCCAGCAGTGAGAAGTCCACGCCCACGCGGCCGTCGGCGACGAAGTACCAGCGCGTCACCTTGTCCGAGGAGCGGGTGGCGCGCATGCCGATGCCGATGGTCACCGCTTCGGGCGCGTCCCAGCTGCCGCGCGCGAACTCCATCCACACGTACGAATACGCCGATTCCTGCTTGCGGTACAGCAGATTCGACTTCATGGTGCGCTCTTCACCGGCGAACGGATTGAGCCGGCGCGGCTCGATCCGCCCGTCCAGCACGAACGGGAACAGCACCTCGAGGGCCTTGGTCTTACCAGAGCCGTTGGGCCCCCGCAGCACGAGCCTGCCGTCGCCGAAGCAGAACTCCTGGTCGCGGTAGTCCCACAGATTGACGATGCCCGCGCGCGTGGGAACGAAGCGGACGCCACCGTGAATGAGCTCTGCCATCAGTCCCCGGAACCCTTCTCGATGAAATCTGCCGTCTGCATATCGCCCCGCCGCTCCGGACCCGCCGCCGTGTCGGCCGCCGGCTCGCGGTCACCCGGTGAGCCGCTGCCCGCTTCGTCACGTGGCGAGTCCCCGCCGCGCCCCGCACCCGGCATGTCGTCACCCGCCGCCGGATTCGGACCCGCGGCGTCGGGCGGCCGTGTGCCGCCCGACATGTCCCGGGTCGCGGGGTCATCCGCCCGTGCGGCGGGGCGGTCGGTCTCCCCGTGTCCCGCGGCGGTCGACGGATCCGGCTCCACAGCATCGGACGGCAGGTCTCCCACCGCGCTGAGGTCGGAGACGTCGTTCTCGGTCGGCCCCGCGCCGGGAACGGTGTCCCCGGTGACGGATTCGTCAGCTCCAGTGGCGGATTCGTCCGCCCCGGCCACGGATTCGACCGCGTCCGCCACGGATTCGATCGTTGCGACCGTGTCTCCAGCCGATGCCGCGGCACCTCCGCCACCCTCCGGCGGCGCCGTTGCCGAGGACAGGTCTCGATCCGCGCTGAGGTCGGAGACGTCGTGCTCGGTCGGCCCCGCGCCGGGAGCGACCACTTCGGTGGCGGATTCGACCGTCGCGACCGGGTCGGCGACATTGGCCGAGGACGTTCCGTCACCGTCCGCGCTATCGGGCCGGTCGTCGCCGTCCGCGTCGCGCACGGGCTCCCCGGCCGCCGGTGTGCCGAGTTCGGTTGCGGAGCTGAACAGTTCGGTCTCCGCGCGGCTGCGGATGGTGACTATCGCGCCGCGGTAGCGGGCCAGGGCGGGCAGGACCAGCAGGCCGGTGCCGATCGGTTCGACCAGGCGCAGGCGCTCGAGCAGGCTCACCGCCTCGGCCGTGAGGCCCGGCACATCGGCCTGCCATTGCGCGGCGAAGGTCGCGCCGTACCGGTGGGTGAGCATCCGGACCGTGTCGCCGATCCATTCGGACGCGACGAACGGGAACTCCGGAATCTCCGGCTCCGCAACGTCTTCGGGGTCCGCGGGGTCCTCGTCCGGGCCGAAGATGTCGACGGGATCGGCGAGGGGAGCGAAGACGCTGGAACGGGGGATCGCGCTGTCGAGCTGTTCCACCAGATCTGTCAGGGGCCGTTCGGGCCGGGGCATGCGGAACACCGGATTGTCGATGTCCAGCACCAGATCCGCGATCTCCCCGGCCAGCAGCAGCGCCACCTGCGCGAGGGTGCCGGTGCCGGGGAACCGCACGTCCGAGAGCCGCCCCGAACTGTCGATGAGCGCGACGCCCTCCGCGCGCCGTTCGGCCCGCAGGCCGGTGATCAGCTCCACCTCGGCGACGAGCTTCTCCTGGGCGAGCATCGTGCGGTGCGGTTCGGCGAAGTCGTCGGCGTACACCACCGGCTGTTCGACCAGGGCGCGCCGCACCTTGCGCGCGGCCAGCGACTGCGCGGGGGAGCGCGTGTCCTTGCCGCCGGCCTCCTCACCCAGCAGCCCGGTCACACTGTGCAGATGCTGCAGCGCGCGCGGCGGCCGGAACAGCGCGAACACCACCGAGCGGTCGATGTCGTAGAGCGCTTCGCCCGCTTCGGGATCGCTCGCCCAGCCCCCGGCGTCACCGTCCGCCAGGGTCACCGCGCCGCGCGCGGCCAGCCAGCCCACGGCGTCGACGAAGGCATCCCGGTCCGCGGCGCGGTCGGCCGCCAGATCCAGCCCGTCCACCCGCTCGGTGTACGAGGCGACCTGATCGGCCAACTCCGACAGCGTGATCTGATCCCCGGCTCGCCCCAGCGCGGCCAGCGCCAACGCCAGATACGCGTAGCGGCGGCGGTCGAAGAGCCGATCCGCGGTGGTCCGCCCCGGCCGCCCGGACTCCAGCCGATCCAGCACCGGGAACAGCCGCGCGGTGGTCTCGGTGACCTCGAGCCGGTACCCGAACAGCTCGGCGAGATCTTCGCGCAGTTCGGTCGCCCACCGCCGAACCAGCGGCAACGCAATGCGATCCGGGTACTGCCGGGTGATCAGGTGATTGGCCAGCACCACCCGCGCCGCACGCTGATAGCCGTCCAGCGCCAGCGAATCGATGCCTCGCGCGTGCATCAGCGCACCCCCTGCTCGACGGCGGCGTCCGCGCCACCCGCGCGCCCGGCATCCGATCCGGCGGCGGTGACCTCCGGCTGCCGGTCGCCGACCGCTGATGTGACGCCAGGGTCGGTCGCCACCGTGTGGCCGGTGGCATCCGGCGATGTGCCGCCGCTGGCGACCGACGATGTGCCGTCGGTGGTGAGAGCGAATGCGCCGCCGGTGCCGACCGGAGCTGTGCCGCCCGTGCCGGGCGATGATGTGCCGCCGGTGGCGGTCTCGACACCCGGACTCCGTTGTGCGGCAGCGGCATCCGGTCCGCCCTCGCGCGGCCCGCCGGGCGCCTTCGCGCGGGCGGGAGAACCGGACTTGTCCTTGCGCAGCGCGGCGGTGTCGCGCACCTGGAGGCGGCGATTGTTCAGGTGCAGCAGCCCGCGGGCCGTGCGCACGGCGGTCGAGCCCTCGCATTCGGAGACGGTGAGCGTCACCCCGCTGTCGGAACCCGTGGTGCCCGGCACCCTTCCGCTGACCGGAACCCAGGCGGTGGAGGCCGCGTCCAGCAGGCGCAGCAGCACCTCGGTCTCACCTTCGTCGAGTTCGCGTTCGTGGATGTCGGAGGCGGCCAGCGAGGCCGCCGCCCGGGCCCGTGCGCGCTGGGAGTCCAGCTGGGTCTGGCGCAGCCGGCGGATGCCCGCGTCGTTGCGCTGCAGCCGGGCGGGAGCGCCGGGCGTGGGCGGGCGGCCGGTCTCGGCCAGGGTGCGCGCGATCTCCAGAGGCGGTGCGTCCCACCAGGACCGAATGGCCGGAATGACATCGGCGTCGGGATGCTGCATGGCCAGGTGCCGGGGCCGGCCCAGCCCGAAGACCGCGTCGAACAGCGCGTGCGCGGCGTCGGCGGAGGGCGCGGCGGTGAACCAGCCCGCCAGATGCCGCAGCGCCGATTCCCGGCTCACCCCGCCCTTGCGCGTCTCGGTGACCCGGCGCAGCAGCGACAGCACCGCGGCGATCGCGCTCATGGTGGCCTCGCGCAGCCGATCGCATTCGGTGATGCCGCCCTCGCCCGCGTCGTTCACGAACCAGGAGCGCAGGCCCTGCCAGCGGGCGCGCCAATCCTCCTGCCGCTCGGCGCGATTGAGCAGCACCCGCTCGTCGCAGTGCGCCGCGCGCTCGATGAGCTCGTCGACCCCGGTGTCCTCGACCGCGCGAATCGCCGCGGCCAGGCGCGGCGCGAACCGGGCCAGATCCATGGAGAACTCGCGCATGTGCGCCAGCAGCGCGTCCTTGTGCGCGAGGAACGCCTCGGGCGTGGCCTCGGTGGTGCGCACCAGATCGCCCAGGGTCAGATAGAAGTGCGCGGCCCGCTCGGCCAGATCCGACAGCGCGCGGTCCAGGCGCGCGAGCACCCGGTAGACCTGCGGCGAGTCCCCGGTGCGATTGGCCTCGGCGAGGGTGTGCAGATCCGCCAGCAGTTCCGGCAGCACGAGCCGCGACAGCGAGGCTTCGTCGAGCCGCGCCTCCAGCACCTCCGACACTGCCCGAAATGCCTGAAATCCCGCCTGGGAGAACTGATACACGAAGTGCCGGTTCCGGTATTCGGCCAGCGTCGCTGCCCGCGTCCCGTCATAACTGCGCTCGAGTACACCCCACTGATGCAGCTGCTCGAGCAGCGGCCCCACCTCGGTGGGCGTCAGCTCCGGAGCCCCCGGGCAACGTCCGAGCGTCTCCACGACGTCGGAGGCGTGCAGCAGCACCACGTACGCACCCCGGGCGATATCGAACGCGCGCAGAACCCACAGGTAGTCGCCCCGCTTCTCGGCGGTGGCGAAGGAGAACAGCCGCAGCCGGTCGGCGTGCGGGAACTCCTCGGCCCGAACCCCCTCGGGGCCGGGCAGCAATCCGTCAGCGGACTCGTACACCGGGGCAAGGGTAGTACCGCCCACCGACCGGTCCGGCATTGCGGCGGGTATCGGCGCGCCCGCGTCGCGCCCGCGCGAGCGCTCGGTCCGGCTAGGTCGCCTCGACGGCCGCGCGCTCGACTGTGAGCAGACTCTCGGTATGGTGCTCGGCGTAATAGGCGGCCGCGCCGCCGTGCAGGCCGAACAGCCGCTTGGACCACAGCAGCCACACGATCGCCGCCAGATTCACCAGCAGCGCCAGCACCCGCAGCACGGTGACCTTCTCGGTGAGCTCGTAGATCTCGAGCGGCAGGAAGAGGCTGGTGGCGATGACGGCGAAGTACTCGCCCCAGCGCTGCACGAGCCAGAGCCCGGTCGCTTCGACGAGTTGGACTGCGGCGTAGGCGAAGATGGCCACGGCCAGCCAGGTCAGCGTGGCCGGCGACAGTGTGAACGCCTTGTCGGTCCAGGTGAAGATCTTGGAATGATCGGGGTCCCAGCCGATTTGGTCCGCCAGCTGGCGCAGTAGCGGCAGGTCCTGATCCCAGATCTCCCGCCAGTGGTCCTGCGAGCCTCGCAGCTTCAGCACCCCGGCCCCGAGCAGGATCAGCACCAGCGCGCGCAGGACCCGCTCGGCGGCCAGCAGCCGCATGATGACCCGGTCCCGCAGCAGCCGTCCGCGCGGCACCTCGGGCGCGTCCTCGGCCGGGCCGTGCGCGCGGGCGGGCCCGGGCACGAAATCGCCGCAGCGCAGGCACCGCCACGACTCGCCGGCGGCGGTGTCGACGTGCAGCCGCGCGGCGAGCGCGGGCTCGTCCGGAGCGTAGGTCTCGTGGCCGCGAACGGCGCAGGTCCAGAGACTGATGTCCATGAATTGGAGCGTAACGGGCATACCGCCCGTGGCGGGTCAGCCCGCCGCGAGTGAACGCAACTGGTCGAGGTAGGCGCGGGTGCGCGGATCACCCGGGAAGCGCTGGATCATCTCCCGCGCGGTCTCCCCGGCGATCCACATGAGCGAGGGCAGCGACCGCCGTTTGCCGGTGAAGGCCCGCAGGCCCTCGTCCAGCGCCAGTTCGAGATTGCGGTCGCGCACCGCCACCACCGCCAGGGTCAGGTGCGCCTCGGCCACCCGCATGGGTTTGCGAATCGACCCGTCCGGCCGGGTCGAGGACAGGATGACCTGACGCGCATAGCTTTCGGCGAGCCGGTCGTCCCCGGCCACCCGGCAGCAGTCCATGGCGTAGAAGTCGAACTTCTGTGGATCGACCACGAAATGATTGTCCAGATTGGTGGGATGGTCCATATTGTCCAGAATCGAACGGCCCTGGGCGAGAGCGGCTTCCACCTCGCGCCGGTCACCCAGCCGCGCCCACGCCTTGGCGCGCTGCGCGGCCAGCTGCACCCCGACCCCCAGCTGCGCGGTCCCGGCGTGCGCCGCCTCGGCCGTTTCGATCGCCCCGCGGTAGTTGGCCTGGGTCAGCGCGAACCACGCCGCCATTTCCGCACCCCAGCCGATGATTTCGGCGTGATCGGCCTCCTGGCCCAGCGAGAGCGCCGCGCGCCGAGTGGCTTCGGCGGCCGTGCGCCAGCCCAGGTCGTAATCCACGCACCCGACCAGCAGCGCCACCCAGCCGGCCAGCACCAGCACCTCGCGATGCTGGGCCAGGGTCAGTCTGCCGTCCAGCAGCGAGGTGATCCGGCGCAGCCACGCGGTGCCCTCGGCGTGCAGTTCGTGTGGGTCACAACAGGGGTACTCCGAACACAATCGATCGGCGGTGATGCGAATGGCGTCCAGGGTGGCCGAGGAGACGTCGGACATCCGTAACCTGCCGATGAATTCGAGCGTGTCCATCCCGGTGGCGGAAAGCAACTCGTCATCGCGATTGGGTCGCGCCTTGGGAAAGAACGCGGCCGTGACGGTGTCGAATGACGCCGCGATTATGGGCGCGTAGAAATCGTCGGGTCTGGATTCGCCGGACTCCCAACGCCTCCAGTTGCGCAGCAGTGTGCTGTCGGTGGGTAGATTGTGCGTCGACTTACCGCGCATCGCGCGCACGGCGTCGGCTTGTGACCACCCCCGAGCATCACGTTCGGAGCGCATTCGGACAGCCCAGACAGGTCGATCATCACCAGCGGACACGTCTGTAGTATCTCACCAGTTAACGTTCGATGGACCCGGATAGGGCACGCAGATGTCAGTGGGTTGACATCTGCAATTGCATCCGCGAGAACGTCATGCTGGTTGCGGGCACACTTCACGACAGCGATCCCCTATCCAATGGAGGTTCGGGTGGAAGCGTTGATCTATGGGTACGTGCGTGACGATCTGGCCGATGGCCGCAGCGAAGAGCTGGAGTACGCCATGAGCAGCCTGGCTCAGTCGGCCGGATTCTGCTTCGCCGCCACGTTCCATGAATCGACCCCCGGCGACGGCACCGCTTTCGCGGAGCTCACCGCCGAACTCAAGAGAGCCGATGCGCACCACGTGGTGGTGCCCTCGCTCGATCACCTTGCCGGCCAGACCATTCCGCGAGACATCCTCATCGCGAAACTGGCCCACGAGGCGGCCGCTCAGATCTGGGCCGTCGAACACTGACGCCGCCGCTCCGGCTGTTCCGTCCTGCACCGGCATGAGCCTGGCTCGATATCCCGTGCCCATGTCATGAACCGCGCGGCCGTCACCCGGCCGCCGACCACCTTTGCAGGGCGAGCAGTAGGCGTGCGTTGCCCCACGAATTCCCCTGCCCGCGCGGGGGATTGCCGACCGGCGCACCACGCCGGGTATTCGGCGTGGGCGGAGACGACCGCCGGTGTCAGTCGGTGTCGTTCGGCCACAGGCCGATTCGCGCACGAGCGCGCGAATCGACGCCGGTCGGCGGTGCGCAGCGAATTGTGGTGCGCCGTGAATCGTGATGTGCCGCGAATCGTGCCCGTGTGCGCTCCCGGCCGCGCACGCTCGTCGAACGCGCCGGGGGCAGGGTCAGAGTCCGAAGCCCCCGCGGCCGCGCCGGCGCAGGTACTTCTCGAATTCGGCGGCGATCGCATCGCCGTCGATCTTGGCCATGGCCTCGTTGAGATCGACCTCGGCGTCGCCGCGCTCCTCGAGCGAGCGCACGTACTCCGCGATTTCCTCGTCGCCGGTGGTCATTTCGTTGACCGTGGACTCCCACTCCTCGGCCTGCTCCGGCAAACCGCCCAGCGGCACTTCGACATCGAGCACGTCCTCGACCCGGTGCAGCAGCGCGATCACGGCCTTGGGATTGGGCGGCTGCGAAACATAGTGCGGCACCGCGGCCCAGAAGGAGATCGCCGGCACACCCGCGCGCACGCAGGCGTCCTGCAGCACGCCGGTGATACCGGTCGGGCCCTCGTACCGGGTCTGTTCGAGATTGAACCGTTCGGCCGCTTCCTTGGAATAGGCGGTGCCGGTGACGGGTACGGGCCGGGTGTGCGGGGTGTCCGCGAGCAGGGCGCCCAGAATGACCACGGTGGTCACGTCGAGTTGCTCGATGAACTCCAGCAGGTCGTTGCAGAAGCTGCGCCACCGCATGTTCGGTTCCACGCCGCGCAGCAGCACGACGTCGCGATCGCTGCCGGGCGGCGAGCACACCGAGAGCATCGTCGAGGGCCAGTGGATTTCGCGGGTGACGCCGTCGACCTGACGGACGGTGGGCCGGTTCACCTGATAGTCGTAGTAGTCCTCGGAGTCCAGCTCGGCGAGGGGCTGCGCGTCCCAGATCAGTTCCAGGTGCTCGACCGCGCCACTGGCGGCGTCCGCGGCGTCGTTCCAGCCTTCGAAGGCGGCGACGAGTATCGGATTGCGCAGGGTGGGCAGGTCCGATTCGGGTGGCACCGGGGGTTCACTGGCGTTCACCCGGTCAGCTTAGGGGGTTAGGTGGCCAGACGTGCCAACGACGCGCAACCGCGCTGGTCGCGGGGTCCCGGTCAGGATATGCGGGAGGCCGATACCGAGAGCCCCCGGTGAGAGCGAAGTGGGCGACCCGCCGCACGGCGCGCGGAGCTCGCGGAGCGGCGCGCTACACCGAGGGTCGGATTGTCCGGAGCTCCCACTACTCTTGAGAGCATGTCTGTGTCCCCACGCGCCGAGTTCGACACCACCCTACTCGACACGCTAAGTCGGCGTGTCGTGATCGGCGACGGCGCGATGGGCACCATGTTGCAGGCCGCGGATCTGACTCTGGACGACTTCCGCGGCCTCGAGGGTTGCAATGAGATCCTGAACGAAACCCGCCCCGACGTGCTGAAAAGCATCCACCGGGCGTACTTCGAAGCCGGCGCCGACGCCGTGGAGACCAATACCTTCGGTTGCAACCTGCCCAACCTCGCCGATTACGACATTTCGGACCGTATCCGTGACCTTTCCGAACGCGGCACCCGCCTGGCCCGTGAGGTAGCCGACGAGATGGGTCCGTCCGCGGACGGCACCCCCCGCTACGTCCTGGGCTCGATGGGCCCGGGCACCAAACTCCCCACCCTGGGCCACGCGCCCTACGCCGTGCTGCGCGATGCCTACACCGAGGCGGCGCTGGGCATGCTCGAGGGCGGCGCGGACGCGATCCTCATCGAGACCTGCCAGGACCTGCTGCAGGTCAAGTCCGCCATCGTCGGCAGCCGGCACGCCATGGCGCGGATCGGGCGCAGGATCCCGATCATCACCCACGTGACCGTGGAGACCACCGGCACCATGCTGGTCGGCTCGGAGATCGGCGCCGCGCTCACCGCGCTGGAGAACCTCGGCATCGACATGATCGGCCTGAACTGCGCCACCGGGCCGGACGAGATGAGCGAGCACCTGCGCCATCTGTCCAAGCACGCCGGTATGCCCGTTTCGGTCATGCCCAACGCCGGGCTGCCGGTGCTGGGCGCCAACGGCGCCGAATACCCGCTCACCCCCGAGGAACTCGCGACCGCGCTGAGCGGTTTCGTCTCCGAATTCGGTCTGGGCCTGGTCGGCGGCTGCTGCGGCACCACCCCCGAGCACATTCGCCAGGTCGCCGAGGCCGTGCGCACCACCACCCCGGCCGTGCGCGCGCCGCTGCACGAGCCCAGCGTGTCCTCCATCTACAGCCAGGTCCCGTTCCAGCAGGACGCCACCATCATGATGATCGGTGAGCGCACCAACGCCAACGGCTCCAAGGCTTTCCGCGACGCCATGCTCGCCCAGGACTGGCAGAAGTGCCTGGACATCGCCAAGGACCAGATCCGCGACGGCGCGCACATGCTGGACCTGTGCGTGGACTACGTGGGCCGTGACGGCGCGGTCGACATGAACGAACTCGCCGCCCGCCTGGCCACCGCCTCCACGCTGCCGATCATGCTCGACTCCACCGAATTGCCGGTGCTGCGTGCGGGATTGGAGCAGCTGGGCGGGCGCTGCGCGGTCAACTCGGTGAACTACGAGGACGGCGCCGGCCCGGAATCTCGGTTCCAGCAGACCATGGCGCTGGTGGCCGAACACGGTGCGGCCGTGGTGGCGCTGACCATCGACGAGGAGGGCCAGGCGCGCACCGCCGAGACCAAGGTGGCCATCGCCGAGCGGCTCATCGCCGACATCACCGAGAACTGGGGCCTGCGCGAGTCCGACATCATCGTCGACACCCTGACCTTCACCCTGGGCACCGGCCAGGAGGAGTCGCGCAAGGACGGCATCGAGACCATCGAGGCCATTCGCCTGCTCAAGCAGCGTCATCCCGAGGTGCAGACCACGCTGGGTCTGTCCAACATCTCCTTCGGCCTCAACCCGGCCGCGCGCCAGGTGCTCAATTCGGTCTTCATGAACGAATGCGTCGAAGCCGGACTGGATTCGGCCATCGTGCACGCCTCCAAGATTCTGCCCATGGCGCGGATCCCCGAGGATCAGCGCACCGTCGCCCTGGATCTGGTGTACGACCGCCGGACCGAGGACTACGACCCGCTGCAGGAACTCATGACCATGTTCGAGGGCGTCTCGGCGGCCTCGTCCAAGGCCTCGCGCGCCGAGGAACTCGCGGCGCTGCCGCTGTTCGAACGCCTCGAGCGCCGGATCGTGGACGGCGACCGCAACGGTCTCGAAGCCGACCTCGACGAGGCCATGGCGGAGGTTCCGCCGCTGCAGATCATCAACGAGACGCTGCTCGCGGGCATGAAGACCGTCGGTGAGCTGTTCGGCTCGGGACAGATGCAGCTGCCCTTCGTGCTGCAGTCGGCCGAGGTCATGAAAACCGCCGTGGCGCACCTGGAACCGCACATGGAGGCCACCGACGACTCGGGCAAGGGCCGCATCGTGCTGGCGACGGTCAAGGGCGACGTGCACGACATCGGCAAGAACCTGGTGGACATCATTCTGTCCAACAACGGTTACGAGGTTGTGAATCTCGGTATCAAGCAGCCGATTTCGGCGATCCTGGATGCGGCGGTGGACAAGAAGGCCGATGTGGTCGGCATGTCCGGGCTGCTGGTGAAGTCCACGGTCATCATGAAGGAGAACCTCGAGGAGATGAACGCCCGCGGGGTCGCGGAGCAGTTCCCGGTGCTGCTCGGTGGTGCGGCACTTACTCGTTCGTACGTGGAGAACGATCTCACCGACGTCTACGAGGGCGATGTGCACTACGCCCGCGACGCGTTCGAGGGCCTGAACCTGATGGACCAGATCATGACCCGCAAGCGCGGCGGTGGCCTGGATCCGGACAGCCCCGAGGCCATCGCCGAACGGGAGAAGAACGCCGAACGCAAAGCGCGGCACGAGCGTTCCAAGCGCATCGCCGAGGAGCGAAAGGCCAAGGAGGTGCCGGTCGAGGTGCCCGCGCGCTCGGACGTGGCCGCCGATCTGCCGGTGCCGACCCCGCCGTTCTGGGGCACCCGCGTCATCAAGGGCCTGTCGGTCGGCGAGTACTCCGGTCTGCTGGACGAGCGGGCGCTGTTCCTGGGGCAGTGGGGACTACGCGGTCAGCGTGGCGGCGAGGGCGCCTCCTACGAGGAGCTGGTGGAGACCGAAGGCCGTCCGCGCCTGCGGTATTGGCTCGATCGGCTCATCGCCGAGGGCGTGCTCCAGCACGCCGCGGTGGTGTACGGCTACTTCCCGGCGGTCTCCGAGGGTGACGATGTGATTGTTCTCACCGAGCCGAAACCCGATGCGCCGGAACGGTATCGCTTCACTTTCCCGCGCCAGCAGCGTGACCGATTCCTCAATATCGCCGACTTCATCCGCTCCCGCGAACTGGCCGCCGAACGCGGTCAGGTCGACGTGCTGCCGTTCCAGCTGGTCACCATGGGTCAGCCCATCGCCGACTTCGCCAATCAGCTGTTCGCGGACAACAACTATCGCGACTACCTCGAGGTGCACGGCATCGGCGTGCAGCTGACCGAGGCCCTGGCCGAGTTTTGGCATCGCCGAATCCGGGAAGAACTTGTGCTGGAAGGGCATTCCGTCGCCGACGACGATCCTTCCGATGTGCAGGAATACTTCAAGCTCGGCTACCGTGGCGCTCGCTACTCGTTCGGCTACGGCGCGTGCCCCGACCTGGAGGACCGCGCGAAACTCGTTGACCTGCTGGAGGCGGGCCGGATCGGAGTGGTGCTGTCGGAGGAGTTGCAACTGCATCCGGAGCAGTCGACGGATGCGTTCGTACTGCTGCACCCGGAGGCAAAGTACTTCAACGCCTAAGATTTTCACGAGGTTTCCGGGCTTTCGCGCAGAGTTGCAGGGTGGCTCGGCGTGCGAGACCAGCAGGAGGGGTACAACCACATGACTTCAGACCGGCTGATTGCGGGGCGGTACCGACTAACGGATCCGATCGGCACCGGTGCGATGGGGGTCGTGTGGCGCGCGACCGATGTCCGGCTGCGTCGGACGGTGGCGGTGAAGCAGTTGCTGCTCGGGCCCGGGCTCACCCGGTCCCAGGCGCTCGAGGCCAAGATGCGCGCGATGCGGGAGGGGCGCATCGCCGCGCGACTGCATCACCCCAACGCCGTGACCGTGTTCGACGTCGCGGAGGAGGACGGCCAGCCGTGGCTGGTCATGGAGTACGTGAACGCGGCCTCGCTGGCCGCGCTCATGCGGGAGAAGGGTCCGCTCGAGCCCACCGAGGTCGCCCGGATCGGGGCCAAGGTGGCCGCGGCCCTGGCCGCCGCGCACAAGGCGGGCATCGTGCACCGCGACGTGAAGCCCGCGAACATCCTGGTCGCCGACGACGGCACGGTGAAGATCACCGACTTCGGCATCTCGCGCGCCATCGGCGATGTGACCGTCACCTCCACCGGTTTCCTGGCGGGCACGCCGGCCTACCTCGCACCCGAGGTGGCGCGCGGGGAGAACCCGGAATCGCCCTCGGACGTGTTCGCGCTGGGTTCGACGTTGTACGCCGCCGTGGAGGGCATGCCGCCCTTCGGTGAGGGCGACAATCCGCTCGCGGTCCTGCATTCGGTGGCCCGGGCCATGGTGCCGCCGCCGCGCCGGGCCGGTGCGCTCGGTTCGGTGCTCATGGACCTGCTCGCCGCCGAGGCGGACGACCGGCCCGACATGGAACAGGCCGCCGAACGGCTCCAGGCCGTGGCCGACGGGCGGGTGCCCGCGCCGCATCAGCCGACCAAGATCCTGCCGGCCGCGGGAGCCGCAGCGGTCGCGGCCGCCGCCGGCCCCGCCGATACGTCGGGATCGGACGCCACCACGGTGCTGTCCACCTCGCACACCGGCGCTTCCGGCAATGCCGGGGACGCCACGGTGCACATCGATATGGACAAGGGCAAGGAACGGGCCGCCGCGCCGGTGCCGTCCGCGACCGGTCCCATGGTGCCCTTCGCCGCGAAGAACGGTGGCGGCGAGGGCAATTCACGCCGGTTCGCCCTGGCCGCCCTCGGTGTCGTCGCGGCGTTGCTACTGGCCACCGTGATCGCCCTGGCGGTGAACCGCGGCGGTGACGAGCCGCCGGTCACCGCCGACGGCACCAGCGTCACCGCGCCCGCGCCGGGCCAGGAGTCCTCGGAGAACCCCGGGGCGGAGCCGGGCGGCGGCAACGTGCAGCAGCCCTCGCGCACCGGCGCGGCCGGTCAGGCCCCGCGCGCGACCACCACGACCACCGTGCCGCCGACCACCACCACGTCGGCGAATCCGAGCACCACGACCACGACCACGACGACGACAACCCCGCCGACGACAACCCCGGCCGGCCCGCCGTCCGCGGCGTCGGTGGCCTCGTTCGTGCAGGGTTACTACGGGATGCTGCCCGGCAACGTGGGCGGTGCGTGGGGCATGCTCACGCCCGGCTACCAGGCCTCGACCGGCGGCTACAACTCGTATTCGCAGTTCTGGTCGAGCATCTCCTCTGTCAGCGTGGGCGGGGTGACGCCGTCCGGCGACAACCGGGCCGTGGTCAACCTCACCTACAGGATGAAGAACGGTCAGGTCAGCAGCGAAAGCCGGTGGATCCAGGTCGATTCCGCCAACGGCCGGATGATGATCGCCGCCTCCGGCCTCTGACGCGCGGAACGCCCGGCCCGGGCACCCGGGCCCGGGCGTCCTCGTCCGGTGCTCAGCGGGCGCTGGTGCGGAACGGCTCGGCGGGTGCACCCAGATTCGGTGTGCCCAGCAGGGAATCCGAACTCAGGGCGTAGATGCCGTCGTTGGTCAGCAGCCACACGATCTTGCGGTCGTACTCGACGTACACCCCGTGGGTGGGGTTGCTGCGCGCCCAGTCCTGGGTTTCGGGACCGAAGGTCGGCGGCGCGAAATAGCCTGCGATCCGGGGGTTCTCCGGATCCGAGACGTCGAAGAACTGCGCACCGGCGTTGTAGAAGTCGTAGATCAGCAGACCGTCCTTCGGATCGCCGGGCGAGGTGTAGTAGCCGCTGCGTTTGGGGCCGAAGCTGCCGCCGCGCTGGCAGAAGTCGGTCACCGGCGCGTTCTCGGGCGGAGTCGGCCGGGGGAGCCGGTCGACGATGCGCGGATTCGCCGGATCGGTCGCGTCGATCTGGAAGATGTCCTTGTACGGCTCGTAGCAGTCCTCGGACAGCGGATAACCGCTCAGGTAGACCATGCCGGTCCGCTCGAACTGGGAGACGTCGACGTTGTCGGCTTCGGTGCCCGAGACCGACATGGGGATGTCGAGGTGACCGACCTCGCGCAGATTCGCCGGATCGGAGATGTCCAGGATCGACAGGCCGAAGCCGCCCATGGCCGCGAAGCCGTACCTGCCGCCCGCCTCGATCGGGGTCGGGATGTAGAGCGGATTGCGCGAACCCATCCACGAGGTCCGGTTGCCGCAGCGCGGATTGGCCCGGTACGCGGCTTCCTCGCCGCGCACCATGCCCTCGCGATGCCAGGTGTCCAGCAGTCGCGGTTGTGCCGGGTCGGCCATGTCCCAGACCTGGAATCCGTTGGCGTACAGGTAGGTCGGGTACTCCTGGTTCGACCAGTCGTCGCTCGGGGCGGTCGAGACGAACATGTAGCGGCCGCCGTCCCAGTGCGGGACGTCGAGCGAGCCCGAACCCTGCTGCGGCCCGCTCATATCCGGGGCGAGCGGATCGTCCTGGGCGGCATCGGTGCTCACCGTGGCCAGCAGTTGCCAGTCCTGTTTGCGCGGCCCGTTCAGTTTGTAGACCTTGAAGCCTTTGAGCTGGGTGTCCGCGCGCGCCGCGGCCACACCGCCGGGCGCGCCGAACTTACTGTGCTCGGGGGTGTCGCCGAGCCAGAAGGGGATCTGGCGGCGCATCTCGAAGCTCTGCACCATGATGTAGCCGCCGTACCGCTCACTCCACTGAATGGTGGACGCGCCCCAGAAGTCGTGCGCGGCCCAGTCCTTGCCCGCGAGGGCCTCGTCGTTGCCCTCGACCTCGCCCAGGTCCGAACGAGACAGCGATTCCACGACCCGGACGTTCTTGACGTCGGTGATGTCGTAGACCCGCGCCTCGCTGCGGTCGTACTGGAACATGTACCGGCGGCCGTCGAAATCGACGATGTTCTGCCAGGAGTGGAACGGGTCGGGCGTGAATCGCTGCCCGCCGTAGTGCGCCTCGACCGTCACGTTGTCGCTGCGATAGGTGTTGGGGTCGTAGCCGCCGGTCGCGGGGAACAGCTCCTCGCCGCCCCCGGGGAACGGATGCTGTTCCTCCTCGTTCACGTAGGTCAGCGCGGGATGCAGGAACGAGCCGTCGTTCTGCATGCCGTAGCTGCCGGGATCGGCCTGCGACGGCCGCCTGTCCTCGCACACCATCGCGATATCGGGATCCACCGCCGCGGCGGACGCACGCTCGTCCGCGGTCCGCGTCACCACCGCCGTCGCGCCCGTCGCCGCGATCACCGCCGTCGCCGCGGCCGCCCATTTCATTCGCCTGTTCACAGCCATGAAGTCTGCTGACGCGGGTGCTGCGGCAACCCCTCCTCGAAGCCGCACTCGCCCGCCGGAATCCGGCCGCCGGGCCCTTGCCGTCCGGCCGCGCCGATGCTAAGGCAGCGCCGGCCCTCCGTGCCGGTCGCGTCGAACGGATGGTCGATCCTCGCCGGACCTGTTCGGGCCGGGGCCGATACGCTGGGCACGGCCGTACGGCGTATGCGGTCCCTGATGAGGCATGTGAGAGGAGTCGTGACCCGGTGACCCGGTTGCAAGCCGTGCTGTGGGATATGGACGGAACCCTGCTGGACTCGGAGAAGCTCTGGGATGTGGCGGTGCGCGAACTCGCCGCCGAACTCGGCCACGAGATGAACGACGACATGCGGCGCGCGCTGATCGGCGCCTCGGGCCCCAACGCCCTGCGCATCATGTTCACCGGGCTCGGGCTCGATCCCACGCCCGATGCGTTGCGTGAGGCCGGGCACTGGATCGAGCAGCGGGTGATCGAGATGTTCCGCGATCCGATTCCGTGGCGCCCGGGCGCGCGCGAGACCCTGGCGGCGCTGCTGGCCGCGGATCTGCCGATGGCCCTGGTCACCAACACCAAGCGCTCCCTGACCGAGTACGGCCTGGACACCCTGGGGCGTGAGCACTTCCGCGCCACCGTCTGCGCCGACGAGGTCGGTCAGGGCAAGCCCGCGCCGGATCTCTACCTGCGCGCTGCCGAACTGCTCGGTGTGGACCCGGAACACACTGTGGCCATTGAGGATTCGCCCACCGGTGCGATGTCGGCCGAAGCGGCGGGCTGTACGGTGCTGGTGGTGCCCTGCGAGATCGAGGTGCCCGCGGCTCCCGGCCGCAACTTCCGCGAGTCGCTGGTCGGGGTGACGCACACCGATCTGCACGAGCTGGTGCTCGCCCGCCACGGTCGTTGATCCGCTGGCGCGCAACACACATCGGGACGTGCGCCGGAGTGACGGGGGTCACTCCGACCGGCCGGGGTGGTGGAAAAGTGCCTGTTCGGCGGGGGTGAGCAACGAGTCGGTGATAGCCGATCGGTTGCGTAAGTAACGCTTCCGGGGCCGGTGACGACGTCTCCTGTGACACTGGCCCGTTCGTCGGGGGCCCGGCCATCCGCTTTGTGGAATGGGGATATTGGCATGCCTTTGGGCGAATTTTTCGCGAAACACAAGATTGCTTCGGCGGTGGCGGCCCCGGCAATCCTGGGAGTGGTAGCGGTGGTCGGCGCGACCCTGTCGCTGTCCTCGCCCGAATCCGAGACCGCGGCGCCGCAATTGCGCTCCTCGGTCACCGAATGCCATGACATGGTCACCATTTCGGTTGCCGGTCGCGGCGATACACCGGTCGCGGGCACCACCAAATTGCTCGTCGACGCCAATGGCCAGGAATTGCCCGCGGCGCTGTCCGGCGATCACAAGAGCCCCTGGCTCGACCCGATCGTGAACGCTCCGTCCGATTACGTGAACCCCGGGTCGAACGCTGCCATCTATATCGCGTACCCGGCGAACATGGCCACCTACGAGGACGCGGTCAACACCGGTGTGGCAAACACCGAGCGCGTCATGACCGAGATCTCCAAGGCCTGCCCGGACACCAAGTACTCGATCGTCGGCTACAGCGAGGGCGCCGATGTCGTGCGCCGCGTGGCCATGAAGATCGGCAATCAGGAAGCCGACGCGAGCGGCAACTACGGCATCGTGAACCCGGACGATGTGGTCGGCGTGGTCATTCTCGCCGACGCGGGTCGCAAGGAAGGCGATTGCACGTTCCTCGGTGCGAAGGATCCGTGCAGCAACCCGGACAACTTCGACCAGAAGTACCAGAACGGGTCCAACACCGCCGGCGGCGCGGGCGCGCTGCCCGGGACCAGCGGTGATTTCGGCAAGCTGAACGGCCGCATCGCCTCGTTCTGCTCGGACGGCGACCTCACCTGCGCCGCGCCCAAGAACATCTCGCTGCTGACCCTCGCGGTCAACGTGGGCCGTCAGGTCAACGCCGATCAGCTCGAGCGCGAGGGCCTGACCCCCGCGACCGGCATGGACGTCGCGATGGTGCTCGGCGACATCGCCCTCAAGGCGTTCGCGGACATCCAGTCCCAGCCGAACTGGATGGCGAGCAACGAGACCTTCCTGTCGGTGCTGCTGCGCGTGTCGGACCCGAACTACACCCCGGGTGAGAAGCGCGTCGTCGCCGAGGCGGATTCCATTGCCGCCGAAGGTATGTCGCCGCTGGCCTACCTGCCGCAGAAGGTCTTCAACGAGATCATCGGCCTGATCACGACCAACCAGAACACCATCCCGGTCATCATGAGCGACCCGTACAACCTGACGCTCGGCCCGAACCACTCCGGTCATCACTTCGATTACTGGAAGGACGCCAATGCTCAGAACGGTAAGCCGCTGACTTCCGCCGAGTACGCGGCGGCCTGGCTCACCGAGCTCGCCAAGAAGGCCCAGGCCGGGGACCTGGACGTGACCACCACGCCCAAGACCACCACCAAGGCCGTGGAGAAGGCCGGTCTGGCCGCCGATCCCGCGGCGCCGCAGACCACGAAGTCGACCACGACGACGACGGCGAAGCCGAGCACCACCACCTCGGACGCCAAGGTCGACGCGAAGGCTCCGGCCACCACGACGGATCCGTCCACGACGGCTCCCTCGACCACTACGGACCCGACCACGGTCGCGCCCACCACGGTGAAGCCCGCCGAGGCGGCCCCCACGACCGCCGAGGCGGCCAAGCCGACCACGACGGCTCCGACCACGACCACCACGGTCGCGCCGACCACCACGGCACCGGCGAACTGATATCGGAAATCCGCTGCGGCCCCGTCGAATCAGACGGGGCCGCAGTTCTGTTTTTCCTCGCCTCAGCACGCCCCGGGCCAATTGCGCGGGACCCCAAGGGGAGTGGCCCGGCGCGGATTCAGCTGTTCTTGAAGGGGTTGAGCGTCTTACCGACGAGATAACCCAGTCGAACGGGCATGGGCTTCATGGCGGCTGCGGAGATCTTGTTGAAGGTGCCCGGGACGCAGACGGGGTTTCCCTTCATCACGGCCGCCCAGCCTTCGGTGACGACGGCGTCGGGCTGCTGCCAGAGGATTCGGGGCAGGTCGTTCGCTCGGTCTCGGGTGCCCATCACGTCGTGGAACTCGGTGCGAGTGAAGCCGGGACACAGGGCGGTGACGTGGATTCCGTGGGGTTTGAGTTCCATGTCGAGGGATTGCGAGGTGTTCAGCACGTAGGACTTGATGCCGGTGTACAGCAGGCTGGCCGCGGGGGGAGCGAACGCGGCGGCCGAGGACACATTGATGATGCGGCCCCAGCGGCGTTCCTTCATACCGGGAATGACCAGGTGAATGAGCTGAGTCTGGGCGGTCACCATCAGCTGGATCTCACCGGCCAGGACCTCCCACGGGGTGTCGGCGAAGGCGGTATTGCCCGACAGTCCCGCGTTGTTGATCAGAATGTCGATGTCCAGGCCGACGTTGCGGGCGTGGTCGAGAACAGCGGTGGGTGCGGCGGGGTCGGTGAGGTCGGCGGCGAAGACCTCGCAGCGCACCCCGTGCCGTTCGGTCAGTTGCGTGGCGAGTTCGCGGAGTCGGTCTTCGCGCCGGGCCACCAGCAACAGCTGGTAGCCGCTCGCGGCCAGGTGGTGGGCGAATGCCGCGCCGATGCCGGCGGACGCGCCGGTGATCAACGCGGTGCGGGGTGGAGTCGTCATGGGTCCTTCGTTCGGGTGCGGGAGGCGAGGCGTCGAGGACGTCGGCCGGACAGGGTCGTGACGGCCCGGGACGCGGGCGGCGCCGATGTCGCCGCGGTACGGGGTCTCTTGAACGATGCTCAAGAAGCCTAACGTTTTCTTGAGCGCCGCTCAAGATATGGTGGTGCGGTGCCCAGGAATCGAGGTCCGCAGAACCGTGCGGAGAAGCGCGAGGAGATCGTCGCCGCGGCGCATCGGCTGCTCATCGACGACGGCTTCGAGTCGGCATCCACGGCGCGGATCGCCAAAAGCGCCGGGGTTACCGTCAATACGATCTACTGGTACTTCCGGGACAAGGACGAGGTGCTCATCGCGGTCCTGGACCGCATCCTGGCCGAGGCGCTCGCCACCTACGCGGAGATCGACGCGCTGCCGTTGACCGACCGGCTGCTCTGGGTGGTCGACCAGCTGGAACAGCTGCACGGCCTGGTCAATACCGTGCATGCGCGCGCGGCGACCTCCCCCTCGATCGAGGCCTGGCACACGGGTTTCCACCAGCTCGCCGACGCGCTGTTCGCCGACAGTCTCCGCGCCGCCGGTGCGTCTCCGGCCGACCTGCCCGCGATGTCCGCCATCGGAACCTTCGTGATCGAAGGGCTCCTCACCCACAGGCGCGACGATGCCGACAAACGAGCGGTCATCGACCTCCTGGTCCGCAGCCTCACCGCGGCCCCCGGCGACCCCGGACGGCACTGACCGCGGCATCTCCGCGGACCTGCCGTGATTACGGTCAGTACGCTGGGTCGGTGACGGTCTCGACGTTCTTCTGCTCCTCCTGCGACGAGGTACACGAGGGGCCTCCCCTGAGCTACGCCGCCGTCGCACCGGTCTATTGGACCGACGCTCACACCTCGCAGCAGGGCTGCGTGCTGGGCGAGGAACAGTGTGTGATCGCGGGCGAGCACTTCTTCGTCCGGGCGAGCCTGGCGCTCCCGATCTCCGATACCGGTGGCGAGTTCGACTGGGGCGTCTGGGTATCGCTGAGCCCGGCCAACTTCGCCCGGATGTCGGAGGTGTGGGAACGGCCCGAAAGGGTCGAGGAGCCACCGTATTTCGGTTGGCTGTCCACGGAGCTACCCGTATACGAGCCGACGACGGTGAACCTGAAGACCAGGCTCCACACCCGCCCCCTCGGCGAACGCCCGTCGGTGGAGCTGGAGCCCACCGACCACCCCCTCGCCGTCGACCAGCGGGAGGGGATCACGATGGCCCGGGTCCGCCGGCTGGCCGAACACCTGCTGCACACCGACCCGCAATTCGGCTGAGCAGCACGCCGTTTCGCCGCGGATCGTCCCGGCGCGGCCGGGACTGTCGCGCGCCGCGAGCGGTTACGGCAGGATCGAATCGACGTAGCCGCCGTCGACGCGCAGGGCCCCGCCGGTGGTCGCCGAGGCGAACGGTGAGCTGAGGTAGACGACCATATTGGCGATCTCGTCGGGCTCGATGAGCCGCTGGATCAGCGACTGTGGGCGGTGTGCGCGCATGAACTCGCGCTGGGCCAGATCCCAGGGCAGTGCCGGGTCCACCAGTTGGTAGACGAAATCCTCCACCCCGGCGGTGTGGGTCGGCCCCGCGATCACGGAGTTGACCGTGACCCCTGTTCCGGCAACGTCTTTGGCGAAACCGCGGGAGAGCGCCAGCAGCGCGGTCTTGGACACCCCGTAGTGGATCATCTCCTCGGGGATGACGATGGCCGAGTCGCTGGCGATCTGGAGGGCGCGGCCCCAGCCCCGGTCGACCATGCCCGGCAGGTACGCGCGGAGCAGGCGGGCCGAGGTCAGGACGTTGACCTCGAAATAGGTGCGCCACTGCGTGTCGGTGATCTCCCGCGCCGGGACCGCCTCGAAGATGCCGAGGTTGTTGACCAGGATGTCGACGGCGGGCAGTTCGGCGAGCAACCGGTCGACCCCCGCATCGGTCGTGACGTCCGCACTCACCCCGAGTACGTCCCCACCCGCGGCGCGCAGTTCGGCGACCGCCGCCTCGACCCGGTCCGGCGTCCGCCCGTTGACCGCGACCCGGGCCCCGGCGCGGGCCAGACCGGCGGCGATGGCCAGCCCGATGCCCTGCGTAGATCCGGTGACCAGCGCGGTCCTGCCCCCGAGGTCGATGTTAACGAGCGACACTCCTTCGCGGATGGTCATGTGGCGTGCGATATTCGCTGCGCCGGCCGAGTCTATGGAGTCGGCGGGAGTCGCCCGCACAACCCGACGTTCTTCGGCGAGGCGTGCCGCGCCCGCCCGCGGTGGCGAGCGGTACGCTACGGCCCGGGGGATTCGGGCGGTCGGCACGAGATGCGGAAACTGTCCCGCATGCCATTTCCACTGCGATACGGGGGGTTTCGATGACTCATATAGATGCGATGCGAGCGGGCGTGCAGTCCCCCTACGCGAATGTGCCCGAGGTTCGGCGACTGACCCGCCTCGCCGGATTCGCCGCAGTCGCGCTGGGCATCGCGCTCGTGGCCTGCGCCGTCGGACTGGTCGCGTCCGGGCTGGTGAACACCGAATACCTGATCGCGGTAAGCGTGGTAGCGCTGCTGCCCGGGATCACCGGCGTCAGCCTGCTCATGGCATCCCGGCGGATCCTGCGCGGGGAGATCTACGGCGCGATCAAGGCGATGACGACCCTGGTCGCCACGGTCGGCCTCGTCCTGCTGGGGACGGTGGGCGCCCTCATCGAAGGCCCTTGGCCCGCAAAGGTTCTGATGGTAGTTCTCACCGTCGGGACCGTGACGACCATGACCCTGGTCAACCGCGCCGATCGAGCACTGAAGGGCCAATAGCGCAGGCGCGGTGCTGTTCCCGTCCGGACCGGGCGCACTCTCGTGTACGAGATCGCTCAACGCTGTCTCCGATGCAATGGTCACGGGCTCGCGGGAGGCCGCGATCCGCGATCCGCACGTCGTGGTCGACACGCACCGCGTCCTACCCGTCGGCTGCGATGTGCGCGCCGTGCTCGCTGGTCCGCGACCACTTCGCTCTCCGGCCCCGGCGCGTTGTGGATGCCTCTGATCGGTGCTAGAACAGGGCAATGCGCCGGTTGCTGGTCACCGAGAACATCACCGCCGACGGGCGGATCGAGATCATCGACGAGTGGTTCGCACCTACCCCCGAGGGCGGCATCGTGGAGTGGCTGTCCGCGACCGAGCGGGTGGGCGCGGCCTCCGACACCGTGCTGCTGGGGCGGCAGACCTTCGAGGACTTCCGGGGCTACTGGCCGCAGCACACCGACGAGCCGGCGGGCGCCTACCTCGACCAGGTGCGGAAGTACGTCGTCTCGTCGACGATGACCGACCCGCGGTGGCGTAACTCGACGGTCCTGTCCGGCGACCCGGTCGAGGAGGTACGCCGGCTCAAGGAGTCCGACGGCGGCGACATCACCCTGTGCGGCAGCCCGACCTTGGCGCACGCGGTGCTGGCGGCCGGGCTCGTCGACGAGATCCGGCTGCTCGTGTTCCCCGCCGTCCAGGGCCGGGGAAAGAGCCTGGTCGCCGACGGCACCTCGTTCGACCGGCTCGAGGTGCTCGAGTCGCGGGCGTTTCCTTCGGGCGTGACGCTGCTCCGATACGCCGTGAGCTGATGCGCACGTTCGTGTGGCAGGGAATCGACGAGCCGCGGATGGAGATCGTCCGGGTGGAGAGCCCGGACCGAGCACGCGGCACCCTCATCGGGCTGGTGTACGAATTGCGCTGGGAGCTCGATGGTTCGGAGCTGATCGTCGACATCGGCGCGGGCCCGGTCCGGCACACCCTCGGCGGGGCGGACTTCTTCGATCTTCAGCACTCGGCATACTTCAACTCGCTACCCGTCCTGCACGACCACCTGTTGTCGAACGCCGCACCACCCCGGGACTACACGATGCGTTTCGTGAGCGTCCCCCAGCTGAGTTCCGAGCTCACCGCGCAGCGCTACGAGCCGCGCGGCGACGGCGTGGTCGGCTTCGCTTCCGGCGACTACCACGCCGAAATCGAGTTCGACCGAGACGGTTTCGTCGTCACCTACCAGGACTACATTCGGCGGCTACATCCCTGAACGCAACGCTCGAACACCCGGGAGGACAGGACGATGGATGACAAGGTGACGACCATCGATGACTATCTCGATGGCGTCGACGCCGCTTTCCGGCCGGAGCTCGAACGTATTCGCAGTCTCGTGACCGAGCTGGTGCCGAGTGTGGAAGAAACGATCAGCTACCGCATGCCGACCCTGAAGTACAAGAACCGCGCACTGGTGTTCTTCACCGCGTCGAAGAAGCACATGAGCTTCTATCCCTCGTCCTGGGCGATCGCGGAATTCGAGGACCGGCTGGCGGAGTACCGCACCTCCGAGCACGCGATTCGGTTCACGCTGGAGAAGCCATTGCCGAGCGACCTGATCGAAGACCTGGTCCTGTTCCATGTCCGCCAGATCGACGCCGACCGGAGTTGACCGGCCACGCCGGGACGGCTCCGAGACATCCCGGGCAGGCACCACCGAGCTGGAGGTTTCCCCAGTGCCGAAGGGCATTTCTCGTAATGAGCTGTGGGCCATGGCCCACTCCGAACGCGCGGCGCTGGCCGACGATCTCGCCGCTCTGGACGACGTGCGGTGGGCCCGGCAATCGCTGTGCGGACGTTGGACGGTGGAGGAGGTCCTGGCCCACCTCACCGCGGCGGCGAGTACGGGCCGGCTCCGCTGGCTGATCAGCGTCGCGGGCGCCCGCTTCGACTTCGACGAACACAATGCCCGCCGGCTGGCCGAGCACCGTGGCACAACCGCCGCGGAAACGCTGGAGCGATTCCGGAAGATCATCACCAGCACCACATCGACATTCGGCCCCACCGCGGCCTGGCTCGGTGAGGTGGTCGTCCACGCCCAGGACATCCGGTATCCGCTGGGCCTGTCGCGTGAGCCCGCGGTCGAGGCCGTCACCGAGGTCGCACGGTTCTACGCGAGCCGGGACTTCACCGTCTCCGGCCACAGCGTGATCGAAGACCTGCGCGTGGAGGCGACCGACGGCCCCTTCGCCGCGGGAACGGGCCCGCTGGTGAGCGGAACGACCCTCGCCTTGACCATGGCGATGGCGGGCAGGGCCGTCTACTGCGAGGAGCTCACCGGGCCCGGCGTGCCCACCTTGCGCGGTCGCCTCTGAGCCACCGTCGGTCCGGTGTGCGGGACACGGTCCGCCACCGTCCAGCGTTCCCTCAGCGCGCGTACACGCTCACGATCGAGCCGTCGAGATTCGCCGCGATGTACCCGCCGCCACTGTATTCGTCACTGAGATAGACCATCAGCGTCGGCTTGTCGTCGTTGAACGTCCAGGCCGGATTGACGATCAGGTAGCGGCTGGTCGGATTCGCCAGGCCGAGCTTCTCGTGCGCCGTGGCCAGCAGCGCTGGCAGGATGTCCCAGTTGATGCTGTTGAGCGTGATGGTCGGCTCGTCGGCGATCTGCCCGCCCGCGCCCTGGCGGCTGGTGGTGCCGTTGCGGTAGGAGTACTCGTCGTACACCGTCGGCCGGTCCTTGACCGGCGCGCCGAAGTTCGCGTACTCCGGGTAGAACACCGTCTCGGTGAAAACCGTTCCGCCGGTAGCTTTCTCGAAGCTCTCGATCGCCTGGCGAATACCGGCCGGGGTGAGCAGATCGGTTTTCGCCGACGTGCTGGTCGTGGTCCGGGCCGCGCCGCCGGTGGTGGGAACGATCGGAATCGGGATCGTTGCGCGCACGTCGGTGGTGCCCGGGATCTGGCTCGGCAGCGCCTGGCTGTCTGAATCCTCGGGCAGCAGGGTCACCGCGGCGACGACCCCCACCGCCAGCACCGCCGCGACCCCGGCGCCGACCAGAATCCAGCGCCGCTGCCCGGACGGCGCGGGCGGGTGCTGCATCGGCGCCTGCGGTGCGGTGGCGGGCATGGTCGGCGCGTACGGCAGCGACTGCTGCGGCGCCGAGTTGTACTGCGGGCGTGCGTAACCCGCCGGCGGGGTCTGCACCTGCGGCATCGAGGGGTGCGACGGCGCGCCCTGATACACCGGCTGAGATCCGGGGAATGTCGTCGCGGCGTGCGCCGCGGGAAAGCTCGGGTTCGAACCCGTGATCGCCTGGGAGAGCAGCCAATCCAGCTGATCGGCCGAGGGCCGCTGATCGGGGTCGGGCACCAGCAGCGCCTGCAGCGCCGTCGTCAGCGCGCCCGCCTGCCGGGGCGGCGGCACGTCACCGCGCAGCACCGCGGCCAGCGTGGCCACCGAGGTGTCGCGCCGCATCGGGTGATAACCCTCGACCGCGACGTACAGCACCAGGCCCAGCGACCACAGATCCGAGGCCGGATGCCCCTCCTGCCCGCCGAGTCGTTCGGGCGCGACGTAATCCAGCGACCCGACCACGCTGCCGGTGGAGGTCAGCCCATCCATGTCGTTGATGGCCGCGATGCCGAAGTCGGTGAGCACCGGCGAACCGTCATCGCGCAGAATCACGTTGGCGGGCTTGATGTCGCGGTGCAGGATGCCCACCGCGTGCGCGGCCTTGAGCGCGGCCAGGATGCCGCGCCCGATCTGCGCGGCCCGGTCCGGGCTCATCCGGCCGCCGTCCAGGCCCGGGCCCGGATCCAGGTGTTCGGCCAGCGTCTTGCCGCGCACCAGTTCCATGACGATCCAGGGATGGGCGACGGTGGGGGAGTCCACGATGTGGTGGATGGCCACCACGTTGGGGTGGCCGATCCGGGCCAGCGCGCGTGCCTCGCGCAGCACACGTTCGCGCTGAACCCCGGGGGTGCTCTCGCGATCGGGTTCGGCCGGGCGGACTTCCTTGAGCGCCACCTCGCGATGCAGCGCCAGATCGTAGGCCCGCCACACCGTGCCCATGCCGCCGCTGCCGAGCGGTTCGAGCAATTCGAAACGCCCGTCGATCACTGTCCGCTCGGAAATCACGGCGTCAGCCTATGGGCAGCGCCCGTTCGGCGCTAATCCTTCGTCGCGGCGGGCGCTGCCGATTGCGTCACTGTCCATTCGGCGACGTGATGACCGTGCGCGAGCCGCCCATTCACGGTATCCGGCGCACCTGCGCCATCGCGCGAATTTCCCGGTCGACGGTGAACCAGAGCGTGAGCGCGTCCGATTCACGCCGGGTATGGATCTCGATCTCCTCGCCGAATCGGATCGGGCGGTTGTATTCCAGGACGAACCGGTGCGGGCCCGCGGTGAGATCGGCGGCGGAGTCCGTGAATTCGTGCACCCCGTGCCAGTATGCGGTGTTGGTCACGTGCTGGAAGTGGTCGATATCGGTGCGGCGCAGCGGGAATGGGGTGCCCCCGGCCGCCGGCGCGGGGTCGGTCAGCCACTGCTGCCAGCGCAGGCGCTGTTCGTCGGTGGTCGTGCACATGAGGTCGAAGAACTTGTCGTCGACCCGGGAGGGGCTCATGGTCTCCTTGTTCATATGGATCCAGAAGCCCTCGGTCTCGACCAGGCCGCCGTTGTCGGCGTCGATCCGCACCCGCATCGTGCACCAGCGCGGTGAGATGCCCGAGCACCAGCGCCGCGTGCGCAGCTGCGCGGGCCAGGTGATGGGCCGCACCACGTCGATGACGGTGCGGCGCACGATCCAGTGCGGATGCGATTCCAGCGCACCGCAGTGCACCAGGTGATCGACCCCGGCCTCCTGGATGTGGCGGGCGATGCCGTCGATGCGCAGGCCCTGCTCCTCGTCCATGTCGCAGGTGCCCAGGCGTCCGGGGAAATCGAAGATATGGCCGGTGGACGGCACGGGGGCGAGCGGGCGCAGCAGGGGATGATCGGCGGCAACGAGCGGCGGCGCGGTCGCGGGTCGAGCGGCGAGCTGGGTCATCGGCAAACCTCCGGGGCGTCCAGACAGGGCGGAGAGCGGGGAGTGCACTGAAGTACTACGGCGGCCTATATCAAGGGGGCGCAGGCAATGCCTCGCCGAGTGATACGCAGCGTAATGCAGCATCGGTTCGACACCCGGAGCGACGCTTCCCATTCGTCCAAGGCGTTCCCCGCGCGCACTGACTAGCCTTCGATCATGGGCGAACAATTGGACTCGTTACGCGCACTGTGCACCGCGCTGCCGGAGGTGAGCGAACGCCTCAGCCACGGCGAACCGACCTGGTTCGTGCGCAAGAAAGTCTTCGTCATGTTCGCCGACCATCACCACGACGACCGTCTCGCCTTCTGGTGTCCCGCGCCGCCCGGGGCGCAGCAGGAGTTGATCGCCGCCGAGCCCGACCGGTTCTTCCGCCCGCCGTACGTCGGCCATCGCGGCTGGCTCGGGGTGTATCTGGACGTACCGGTCGACTGGACCGAGATCACCGAGGTGGTGCACGACGCCTATCGGATGGTCGCGCCGAAAACCGTACTGGCGCAGTGGGAAGGGTGACGGCGCGGCCTCGCGGTCACAGCCCGCGATAATGGTCGTCCAGTACCGGCACCGGGTCCAGGTCGGGAATGTGGTGGCCCGCGTTGCAGTGGTCGGTCAGATCCTTGCCGTCGCGGGCCTGCACGACGCGGATGCGGCCGACGAGTCCCTCGATCGACCGTGCGACCCGGTCGGCGTGCCGGTAGCCGGGGGCGTCCCGGTCCGCGATGATCCAGACCCGGCGCGCGCCCGCGAGCATGCGGCCGTGTTCGGGTCGCCAGCCCTGGGCCCCGCCGGCATTGCAGGTGGCGGCGAGCCCCGCGTGCACGGCGGTCAGGGTATCGGCTTCGCCCTCGCACACGACGATGTCGCGCCCGGCCCGCACGGCCGCGAGCACCTCGGGTAGGCGGTAGGGGAGCGGGTCGAATCCGCCCGGCTCCCAACCGTGTTCGCCGTAGCGCTCCTGCCAGAACGTCTTGGCGTGACCGTACCGGTGCGGGATGTGGGCGCGAATGATCCGGCCCGCCGGTGCGCCGTCCGCGCGGCGATAGAGGTAGGTCGCCACCCGGTGCGGCCGCCCGATCCGGGCACCGAGGTCGCGCCGGTGTACCTCGAGGGACAGGCCGCTCGCCTGGAGCGCGCGGTCGGCCAGCGGCACCCGCGTGCCGGCTCGGCCCGGACGGCGTGGCAGCGTCCCCGGTCCGGGCCGGTCGAACAGATCCCGCACGCCGAGCCCGAGCCGGTACAGCACTTCCTCGTCGGAGCAGCCCGCGAAGCACCGCACGACGGTGCGCCCGCGCTGCCGGTTGTAAACCACCCCGAGCGAGGGATGATGGCGGCGGCCGTCGGCCTCGTGCACCGGGCACAGGTAGGTGAGCCACTCCCCGCCCCGCCGGCCGGGTCCGGAAACCCGTTGCAGGGCAGCGGTAATGGTGTCCCAGGAGTGATTGACGCTCATGACGCGGTCCTCTCTCCTTCGGAGTACCCGAATTCGAGAGTCGTTGAACCACACTGTGCCCGGCCGTTCGGCGATCGTTCGACCGCCGCGCGATGAGTTCCGCGGCGACGGCCCGACGACCGCCGTGCGGGCCGGAACCGCCCCGGCGCGCGGACAGCCGCGGCGACCGGTTGTCGCGCCGGTTATCCCTTGGGCAGATCCAGCCCGTCGAGCTTCTTCGCGAGCCGGTCGAGGTAGGTGTACGCGATGTCGTTCGAGGCGTCGGGCACGCCGTAGAGCACGTCGGTCACCCCCGCCTCGGCCCAGCGCTCGAGGCGTTCGGCATCGGGTTTGAAGTCCAGGGCGACCACGCGCGGCGCGCCCTCGCGGCCGGCGGCCTGCCAGGCGCGCAGCAGTCGGCTGGTGGAGCCGTGCACGTCGGTTTCGGTGGGTGTGGTGATCCAGCCGTCGGCCGAACGCGCGATCCACTTGAAGGTGGTGTCGGTGCTGCCCGCGCCGATCAGCAGCGGGATGTGCGGCTGGACCGGCTTGGGCCAGGACCAGCTGGGCCCGAAGGAGACGAAATCACCCGTGTATTCGGCTTCCTCCTGCGTCCACAGCGCCCGCATGGCTTCCACGTACTCGCGCAGCACGGTGCGCCGCTTGTTGGCGGGCACACCGTGATCGGCGAGTTCGTCCGTGTTCCAGCCGAATCCGGCGCCCAGGGTCACCCGGCCGCCGGACAAGTGATCGAGGGTGGCGATGGTCTTGGCCAGGGTGATCGGGTCACTCTCGGTCGGCAGCGCCACGGCGGTGGACAGCTCGATGCGCGAGGTCACCGCGGCGGCCGTGGCCAGCGCCACCCAGGGATCGAGGGTGCGGGTGTAGCGCTCGTCGGGCAGTTCGGCGGTCCCGGTGCCGGGGTGTGCCGCTTCGCGCTTGACCGGGATGTGGGTGTGCTCGGGCACGAAGAACGAGGAGAAGTCCCGGTCCTCCGCGGCCGCGGCCGCCGTCGCGGGCGTGATGCCGCGGTCGCTGGTGAACAGTACGATGCCGAAACGCATTATGCGCCAGCCTTTCTCACGATGCTGCGGGTTGTCTCGAACGACGATTCCCGCCGAGCTTGCGAATATTCGCAAGCTGGTTTACGAATATCTGATTCGGTCGTACGCTAGCGAGAATTCAGCGACTCGACAAGAGGAGTGCAGGTGCCCGGATCACCGCCCACACAGCGCGTTCTCGACGTGCTCGAGCTGCTCGCGGGTTCGTCGGCGGCCCGCACCGCCTCCGACATCTCGAACGAACTCGGGCTCAGCCGCTCCACCGCGGGCGCGGTGCTCGGCGTCCTCGAGGAACGCGACTGGGTGCGGCGCTCCCCGGAGCTGACCTACCAGCTCGGGGCCGGCGCGATGGCGTTCGCCGCCAGCGCGCAGGCACGCGGCGACCTGCCCGGACCCGGCGCGCTGGCCGCCATCGAGGCCCTGGCCGCGGACCTGGACTGCGGCGCGGCGCTGGCCATCGTCGCGCGCTCGCACATGGTTTTCGTCGCCGTCTCCACCGGCCGCGGGCGGATCCCGGCGGTGATCACCCCCGGCGCCCGCCTGCCCTATCGCGCACCGACCGGGGCCACCATCGCCGCGTTCAACGACGAACAGAGCCAACAGCAATGGCTGCGCCAGGCCTCCACCCGCGCGCGCATGAACGAGTACCGCGATGTGCTCGAGCAGATTCGCACGCGGGGCGTGGCCGTCTGGGGCGTGGCCGCGGAGAACGCCGGATTCCTCGATGTGCTGGCCGAGGTGGCGGGCCATCTCGACGACCACCCCGCCACCGGCGCGCTGCGCGATCGCGTACTGACCATGCTCAGCGACCTGGGCGGGCGGCCGTATTCGGCCGCGACCGTCGACTCCGATTTCGACCTGCCGATCAGCTATCTCACCGCCCCGGTCCTGAAGGCGGACGGCCGGGCGGGCTGGGAGCTGCAGATCGGCCCGCTGCGCCCGGCGGTATCGCGCGCCGAGCGCGAGCACTACAGCGCCCGGCTGACGGCCACGGCACGACTGCTGAGCCACGGCAACAACAACTGAATCCGGTGGCGGGGCAGGCGAATCCGAGCCCGGCTACCCCGAGATCAGGGCGCCCCCGGCGCCCGTTCCCGTTCGACCGCTATCGACCCGCGCACCGGGCGACGCCATCGCGGCGTTCGCCCCTCTCGCGCACCCCGAAAGGATCTGTCATGCGTTATACCTACGCCGAGGCGATGACCAATCCGGACTACTACGTCCCCCTCGCGCGGGCGGCCGAAGCCGCCGGATTCCACAGCATCACCATCGCCGACAGCGTCGCCTACCCGGCCGAATCCGACTCCAAGTACCCGTACAACGAGGACGGCAATCGCGAGTTCCTCGAGGACAAGCCGTTCATCGAGGCGTTCGTGCTCTCGGCGGCCATCGCGGCGGCCACCACCACCCTGCGCCTGACCCCGTTCGTCATCAAACTGCCGATCCGCCCGCCGGTGCTGGTGGCCAAGCAGGCGAGTTCGCTTGCCCGCCTCAGCAACAACCGCTTCGCGCTGGGCGTGGGCATCAGCCCGTGGCCCGAGGATTTCGACATCATGGGTGTCGACTTCGCGCGCCGCGGTAGGCGCATGGACGAGTGCATCGAGATCGTGCGCGGGCTGTCCACCGGTGAGTTCTTCGAGTACCACGGCGAGTTCTACGACATCCAGAAGATCAAGATGACCCCCGCGCCCACCGAACCGCTGCCGATTCTGCTGGGCGGGCACAGCGATCCGGCCCTGCGCCGCGCGGTCCGGCTCTGCGACGGCTGGATGCACGCGGGCGGCGACGCCGAGACCCTGGACAAGTACCTGGCCCGGATCAACGAATTGCGCAGCGAGCGTGACAATCCCCGCGATTTCGAGATCCACGCGGTCTCCCTGGACGCCTACAGCCCCGACGGGGTCAAGCGTCTCGAGGACAAGGGCATCACGGACGCGCTCGTGGGATTCCGCAATCCCTATGTCGCCGAACACGATACCGAGACCCTCGAGCACAAGATCTCGATGATCAATTGGTACGGCGAGAACGTCATCGCCAAAGTCAAGTGAGCACGGCCGTGACCGATCACCGAACACCCTGGGCGGCACTGGAAGACAAGCAGCGGGAACTGGCCGGGGTGAGCCTGCGCGAGCTGTTCGCGCGCGAGCCCCGGCGCGGTCCGGCCATGACGGCCGAACACGACGGCGTGGTGCTGGACTACTCGAAGAATCGCGTCGACGCCCGCACCCTGGACCTGTTGGTCGCGCTCGCCGAGGAGCGCGGTCTGCGGGCCGGAATCGAGGCCATGTGCACCGGTTCCCCCATCAACACCACCGAGGGCCGGGCCGCGCTGCACACGGCCCTGCGCGCGCCCGCCGGCGAATCGATCATCCTCGACGGTCACGACGTGGTGCCCGACGTCCACGCCGTCCTGGCCGAGATGAGCGCGTTCGCGGTACGCGTGCGCACCGGTCAGTGGCGGGGCGCGACGGGCGCGCCGATCCGCGCCGTGGTGAACATCGGCATCGGCGGCTCGGACCTCGGGCCCGCCATGGCGTACCAGGCGCTGCGCGAATTCGGTCTCGACACCCTCACGGTCCGGTACGTCTCGAACATCGACGGCCACGACCTCGCGCGGACCCTGCACGATCTCGAGCCCGAGACCACCCTGTTCATCGTCTCCTCCAAGACCTTCACCACGGTCGAGACCCTGACCAATGCCTACACCGCCCGTGAGTGGATCCTGGCGGGCACCCACGATCCCGGCGCGGTCGCCAAGCATTTCGTCGCCGTGTCCACCGCCGCGGCCGAGGTCGAGAAGTTCGGTATCGACCGGGACAACATGTTCGAGTTCTGGGACTGGGTCGGCGGGCGCTACTCCCTGCCCTCGGCCATCGGCCTGTCGCTCATGATCGCGATCGGTCCCGGCCGCTTTCACGAACTGCTGGCCGGTGCACGATCGATGGACGAGCATTTCCGCACCGCGCCGTTCGGCGCGAACCTGCCGGTACTGCTCGGGCTGCTCGGGGTGTGGTACCGAAACTTCTGGCGGGCACAGAGTTACGCGGTGCTGCCCTACGACGAGCGCCTCGCGCGGCTGCCCGCGTACCTGCAGCAGCTCGACATGGAGAGCAACGGAAAGTCCACCGGCCGTGACGGTTCCCCGCTCACCGTGGACACCGCGCCGGTCATCTGGGGCGAACCCGGAACCAACGGTCAGCACGCCTTCTTCCAACTGCTGCACCAGGGAACGGTTCTCGTGCCGGGCGACTTCATCGGGGTGCTCGAACCGGCGCACGAGCTGTCCGGGCACCACGATCTGCTGATCGCCAACCTGTTCGCTCAGACCGAGGCGCTGGCCTTCGGACAGCCCGCGCCGCAGCGGGATTCGGGTTCGCACCGCGAATTCCCGGGCAACAGGCCCAGCAACACCCTGCTGATACCGCGGCTCACCCCGTACACGCTGGGTCAGCTCATCGCGCTGTACGAGCACAAGGTGTTCACCCAGGGCTGGATCTGGGGCGTCAACTCCTTCGATCAGTGGGGCGTGGAGCTGGGCAAGACGCTGGCCCGGCGCATTCACGCCGAGCTGCGCTCGGAGTCGACCGGGGAGCACGACAGTTCGACCGCCGCGCTGATCGAGCGGTACCGCGCCGCACTGTAGCGGCGCGCGGCGCGCCGTGCGCAGTCGTCGTTCCGCGCTGCGAGGGCGCGGGGTGCCGCGCGGCGCGCCGAGATCTTATACCGCAATGTGGCGCATGAAAACTGTTGGTGCACAGGAAATGTGAATTTCCACAATTGGTTCGCATCTCGGGCGTGTCGGCGAATTCTGAGGCAAGAATGATCGACATGGCTGCGACCGGGGGTAGGACAGACGCGTGTGATCAGTCGGATGCCGACGGGATCGGCACACCCGTTCCGGGAGTGGACAATCAGCGCTATCCGCTCGGGGAACCGGGCAGCGAACGCTGGCGCGCGGCCGTGTCGGCCGCGCGCGCCGATCTCGCGGCGGACGGCTGCACGGTGCTGCGCGGCTTCATCCGGTCCGATCTGATCGAGACCCTGCGCACCGAAGGGGTCGCACTCGCACCGCACGCCTACTACGCGGTCGAGCGAGTCAACGCGTACAACATTCCGCTCGACACCGAACTGCCCGCCGGACATCCCGGGCGCATGGTGCTCGAACGCGGAAACGCCTTCGTGGCCCGCGATCTCATTCCGGCCGAGGCGCTCGTGCACCGGCTCTACACCCATCCGCGCTTCCAGCAGTTCATCGCCGACTGCTTCGGGCTGGACACGTTGCACGAGTACACCGATCCACTGGCCGGCCTGTGCCTCAACGTCGTCGCCCCCGGAATGTCGCACCCCTGGCATTTCGACACCAACGAGTTCACCGTCAGCATGCTCACCCAGGAGCCCGAATCCGGCGGAACCTTCGAGTACTGCCCGAACATTCGATCGCGCACGGCGGAGAACTTCGACGATGTGCACGCGGTGCTGCGCGACGAGGGCGATCAGCTGGTCCGCAAGCTCGAGTTACGCCCCGGCGATCTGCAGTTGTTCCAGGGCCGCTTCTCCCTGCACCGCGTGGCGCCCGTCGGCGGTGCGGTGCAACGACATTCGGTCATCTTCGCCTACAGCGACATTCCGGGCGTGATCGGCACCGCCGAGCGCTCACGCCAACTGTTCGGCCGGGTCACCCCCGAACACCTCGCCGCCGCGGCCGTTCGCGGCGATGGCCTGCTCGACTGAGAGCACTCGACTGACACCGCTCGACCGCTCGACCGTTAGATTGCTCGACTGAGAAGAGGACCAGCACGTGCCAGCCTCGTCCCGCAGCACCGTCCTGCACAGCACCGGAAAAGCCTCGTTCGACGACATTTACACCCGTCCCGATCCGCGTGCATACCTCGCCCGAATGTCCGAATTGGACTATCGGATACCGGAACTGGCCAAGCCGCACTTCCAGCAGCTGCTCCTCGACCATCACGCCGCCACCGGCATCACCGCCCCGACCGTCCTGGACATCGGCTGTTCGTACGGCGTGAACGCCGCGCTGCTGCGCCTGGACACCGATATGACCGACCTGTTCGGCAGCTACCGCGCGCACGCGGCCCTGGACTCGGTCGAGCTCATCGCCCGCGACCGGGCCCGGATGCTCGAACACGATCAGCTACCCGGGGTACGCTTCATCGGCATGGATTCCTCCAGTCCCGCACTGGATTACGCGCGCGCCGCGGGCTTCCTGCACGCCACCGTGCACGCCGATCTGGAGGCCGCCGATCCCACCGAGACCCAGCGCCGGACCCTGGCGACCGCGGATCTGGTCATCTCCACCGGATGCGTCGGTTACGTCACCGATCGGACCCTGCTGCGCGTGGCCCGCGCGCACGGTGGGAAGCTGCCCTGGATGGCGCATTTCGTCCTGCGCATGTTCTCGTTCGACCCGATCGCCACTCGCCTGGCCACCCTCGGATATCAGACCGAACTGGCGCCCGGAGCCTTCCGGCAACGCCGCTTCGCCTCCGAGGAGGAACAGGCACAGGTGCTGAACAGCTTGGCCGCCAAGGATATCGACACCGGCGACCTGGAATCGGACGGCTGGCTCTACGCCCAGCTGTACCTGTCCCGGCCGTCACCCGATCTAGCCACCGATCACCCCTGACCATCCGACCACGAGGACAAGCATTGAGCGAACGGACCTTCGCCCACGACGACCAGCTGCCGCGGGTGCCGCTGCCCACGCTCGAGGAGAGCTGCACCCGGTTCCTGCACTGGAGTGCACCGCTGCTGACCGGCGACGAGTACGCCGCCACGGCGGCGGCCGTCGAGGATCTGCTGCGCCCGGACAGCCCGGCTCGCACCCTGCACGCGGATCTGCAGCGATTCGACGCGGAACCCGGTGTGGGCAGCTGGCTCGACGAGTTCTGGCCCGCCCGCTACCTGGGCCGGCGCGATCGCATCGCGCTCAACGCGAATTTCTTCTTCCTCTTCCACGATGACACCGCGCTGGCGGCCTCCACCTCGGCCGATCAGGCCGAGCGGGCCGCCGCGCTCATCACCGCGGCGGTGGACTACAAGCTGCGCCTGGACGCCGAGGAGATCCCGCCGGTCACCCAGCGCGGTCAGCGGCTCAATATGGCGCAGAACAAGTTCCTGTTCTCCGAGACTCGAATTCCCGGGGAACCGCAGGACACCGTGCGAGTGCCGTACACCGAGGAATGGCCGGGGCACTCACAGGCCCGGCACATCGTGGTCTTCTACCGCGGCAACATGTTCCGGATGGACGCGCTGGGCCCGGGCGGAGCGCCCTACACCCCGGAGGATCTGACGGCGGGTCTGCAGGCGGTCATGAAGGCGGGCGCGCGGCGCGCGGCGGTCAACGCCTCCGCCGGGCATCTGACGACCCTGGCTCGTGTCGAGTGGGCGCCGGTGCGCACGGAACTGCTGGCCACCAACGCCGAGGTCTTCGAGACCATCGAGACGGCACTGTTCTGCGTCTGCCTCGAGGATTTCGCACCGCGCGACACCCTGCACGCGTGCGATCAGCTCCTGCACGGCGACAGCGGCAATCGCTGGTTCGACAAGGCGGTGTCCTTCGTCGTATTCGCCGATGGACAGGCGGGCATCAATGTCGAGCACTGCGGTCTGGACGGCACCACCATCCTGTCCTTCGTCGACACACTGCTGCAGGATCCGGTGAGCGTGCACGCCGAGCGGTCCGGCGCCCAGGCGCAGGGATTGCCCGCGATCGAGCCCATCGAGTTCGTCCTCGAAGCCCAGCACCGAGCGGTGATCGCGTCCGCCGCAGCCGCGTTCGCGCAGTTCGCGGCCGATACCGCCACCTCCACGGTGTCCTTCGATTTCGGTACCTCGTTCGTCAAGACCCTGGGCATCTCCCCGGACGCGTTCGCGCAGTTGAGCTATCAGCTCGCGCACCGGCGCAGCAAGGGCCTGACCGGGGCGACCTACGAATCGATCGCGACCCGCCAGTACCGCAACGGCCGCACCGAGGCCATGCGCGTGGTGACCACCGAAATCCTGGATTTCGTTGCCGCCATGCAGGATCCGGCCGCCGATGCCGAGACCAAGCTGGCCGCGGCCCGCGCCGCGGCGACCGCGCACGTGCAGCGCGCCCAGGAATGCCAGCGTGGAGAGGCTCCCGAGCAGCACCTGTGGGAACTGCAACTGCTCCAGCGCCGCCGGGGCGAGCAGTTGGGCGCGACGGCGCCCATGGCGTTCTACGACAGTCCCGGCTGGCGCATCAGCCGCGACGACTACCTGAGCACCAGTTCGGCTCCCTCGGTCAACATCCAGTACTTCGGTTTCGGCTCCACCAGCCCCACCTGTATCGGCATCGCCTACGTGCTACTGCCGGACCACTGGAACCTGTACCTCGCGACTCCGAAGTCGGTGGCCCACGAAATGCACGAGTTCGCCGCGCAATTGCGCATCGCGGCAGACGAATTGGCGGCACTGCTGAGCGCGTGAGGTGAAACCGATTGTGACGGACCACAAAGGGTGATCGCCGAGGGGCGCATCACGCTGTGCTCGTCACAGCCGTTCACCACCCGCGTTGTGTGGCGTCGGGTGACCCGCACTGTGATGCACGGCATTTCGGGATGCTGAGCGCCACGGTGCTTCGGCCCGCCGGGGATTCCGGCGGGCCGATTCGCGTTCCGGAGTTCGTGCGATGGCCGACGCCGGAGGGTGGTGTCGCATCGTGGAGTTTCCCGGAGCCGGACTCGCGTTCGGGCAATGGTCCGACCCGGTCGGCATCGGAGACGGCGAACCGACGGGGCGGATTGCGGGCTCGAGGTGCTTCCCGCCTGATCGGTGACCGGCGTCAGCGGGCGGGCCGAACCGCGTCGCGGCGCTCGCGCAGCCTGCCCGCGCGGGTTCGATCCGACACCCAGGTCAGAGCGCCGGGCTTGTGGGCCTCGGTCGCCAATTCCTTGACCGTCTGCTTGCAGACGAGCTCCTTCATCGTGGCTCCGGGGCGTCCGCCCAGGTACATCCACTTCGGAGTGTCGTCGCGGTCGGCCACCTGAAAGATGCCCGCGCGGCGGCCGAGACTGAGGCAGAGGCCCGCGAAGCCGAGGCCGATGGCCTCGGGGCGATCACCCGCTATCCGCGCCAGCACGGTGTCGGCGGCGTGCGCGCCCAGTGGCCGCGCCGCCTGGCAGCTCATGCGATAGGGCAGATTCGACGGGGCGGCCGAGTCGCCCGCGGCCACAATGTGCCGATCGTCGACGCTGGTCAGAGTCTCATCGGTGAGCAGTCTGCCCTGGGCATCGGTACTCAGGCCACTGCGAGCGGCCAGATCGGGTGCGCCGAAACCGACGGTCCAGATGGTCACCGCACTCGGTAGTTCGCCACCGTCGGCCAGGCGCACGGCATCCCGGGTGACAGCGGTGACCCGGGCGGTGGGTCCCTCGAGCACCGTCACACCGAGTTCGGCCAATCGTTTGACGGCCGAGCGTCGTGCCTTGGGGTGCAGGTACGTCCCGAAATTGTCCCCGCAGACCATCGTGACCGTGCGGCCCGCCTCGGCCAATTCGGTCGCGATCTCGAGTCCGGTGGAACCCGCGCCGACAACGGTGACCGGTGCGTCATCCGGAGTCGCGCGCAGCACCGGTCGCAGTCGCTCGGCCTCCTCGAAAGTCGCTATCGGATAGGCGAACTCGGTCGCCCCCGGTACCCGCGGATCAGCGCTACCACTGCCGGCAGCGTAGACCAGATAGTCGTAGCCGAGATCACCGCCGCTCGCGAGTTCGAGTCGCTGGACATCATGATCGATGAGCGTGACGGTATCGACCAGCAGGTGAACTCTCGGAGCCAGCAGTTCGCGGTAGTCCATGACCGCATCGTCGGATCCGGTGACCAACTGGTGCAGGCGAATTCGCTCGACGAATTCCGAGCGCGGGTTGATCATAGTGACCGTGACGCCATCGTGCTTGGTCAGGCGATTGGCAGCCATTACGCCGGCATATCCGCCGCCGATCACGACGACATCGGTATTCGTGGTCATGTTGTTCGCTTTCGCTCTCTGTGGAGTGGACTCCGGCTCATGCACCGGAGCCGAATGAATGCTGTTGTGCCCGCGCGGTAGTCGACTAGCTACACACTCGCTCGGCTGTGACCCGCACGTGAGCACCCTCCAGCAGCGTTCGTACGAACCGCAGGTGAGCGGGCAGCGCCAGATCCCACACCGCGCGTCCCGCCGCTTCATCGAAACGGATGAACGTCGCCAGCAGCACACCCCGCGCATCGCGCCGGAACAGCAGCTGTCCCTCGAACCCGAAGTCCGATGCCACCTGCAGCAGTGCGTAATCGAGCTCGATATGCGCAATCGGCCAGCCCTGCACGGTGCGCGCCGCGCCGATCGGATGCCGCCGCAGCGCGATCTTCTGCCAGGCCCGCTCGAGATCGGCCCGCATCTCCGCCGATGCGCCTTCGAGGATTATCCGCGCCCATTGTTCGGCCGAATGCGAGTCGGCATTCGCGATGTGGAGCAGAGTCGCGTCGATGTGCCCGATATCGGCCAGCGTGCTCAGTGCGAGTTCGTCCGGGCGGAGTTCGATCTCCTCGACGCGTGCCCCCTCGATGAGGTCGTTCCGCTCATGCACTTCGTGTCGCGCCATGTCTTTGCCCATCGATAGTCACAGGTAGGACGCTGATTCTCGCCAGCGCCGATAGATACAGGACAGTACTGTATCTATCGAGGATGATGTAATCAAGACCCCCTGCGACTGATTGGTTGACTGCCGATGGCCCCTCCGGTGCGAACTCCCCGCCAGGCCTGGATCGATGCCGCCCTGAGCATCCTGTCCACCTCCGGCCCGGACGCCATTCGCGTGGAAACCCTTGCGGCGGAACTGGGCGTCACCCGCGGCGGGTTCTACCGCCAATTCGCGGGCCGCCAGGAATTACTCGACGCAGTCCTGGATGCGTGGGAGCATCGGGCCATCGATGATGTCCTGCGCCGCCTGGCTGAAGACAGCGGCGATGCCAGGTCCAAAGTCCGTAAGGCCGGCCGCTGGACTCTCTCGAAGGACCTCATGCCGATCGATCTGGCAGTGCGCGAATGGGCGCGCCGCGATCCTGCCGTGGGCGCCCGTCTGGAACGGGTGGACAACAGTCGGCTGTCTTATCTTCGTGAGCTGATCGGCACCCTGTATGACAACCCCCGGGAGGTGGAGGCTCGTAGTCTGCTGGCGTTCTCGCTGATGATCGCGGATTATCTGATTGCTGTGACTCCGGAGACGGGTAGTCGGGCTGAAATCAGTGCGGCTGCTACGGATCTGATTCTGGGGTAGGTTGCCTCTCGCTGGGTCGTGAGGGGCTGAATCTTGGTATGCGCGGTCGGTTCTCGGGGGTATCGGAACGTTGGGAGATGGTCGCGTTCAGGGACGGCTGGATAACGAGAAACAGCTTTGGGGGACAGGCTGCGGGTTGGGTGCCCTACCGCAGGAAGAGCGGCCTGGATAACGAGTACCAGCCGAGTTCGGTGGGGGAGTTAAGGCTGCGGTTCCAGCCCTTCCGGGGCAGAGCAGCCTGGATAGCGGGATACCAGCGGGGACCGGTTGAGAGGCTCGACTGCGGTTCCAGCCCTCCCGAGGGAGAGCAGCCTGGATAACGAGAACCAGCGGAGTGCGGTCGGGGTGAGCGGGCTGCGGTTCCAGCCCTCCCGGGGCAAAGCAGCCTGGATAACGGAATACCAGCGGGGCCCGGTTGGGAGCCTCGACGACGGTACCGGCCCTCCCGGGCCGATAAACGGGATCCACCACTCGTGGGGGTACAAGCAACCCTCGAATCGACTACCGCTCACCACAATCACCCTCTAAGGCAGTGCCAGCATTGAGCGACGACGGATCTTTGTCTGTAGATCTCGAGAAGGTTCCCACTGCCATCCAGCCACGCTGGTAGGGCGAGGGCGCTCCCGGCTGGGGAGCCGAGGTCGGGTACGGCAGGCGAGGTAACCAGCACTGCCGCGTTGTTCTTGCTTGTCCTTCTGAACCCCGCTGGAAGGCGAAGGGTGCGTGCGGGTTCGGGCTACGTCGGCCACTGGAGTGAACACCGATGCCGCTCTTCGCTCTTAGCTCGTGGGGTTCGGCTTTGGGGTTTGGGTTTCGGCTGTGGGGCAGCGCTTAACAGAGCCGCCGTGCCGGGATACCCGGCACACCCGAAGGGCTCGGCACGCGTGGGTGATGACGGAAATTCACCCGGGGTCTACGAGCGGGGTCGATATGCGGTGGTGGTATCCACCCGGTTTTGCCGGGATGCTCCGAATCTTCCGGCATGACAATTGTTTTCCAACCGTTCGGACCAGAATTGACCTGTGCGTGGCAGGCATCGCACGCGAAAGTCAGGTTCTCGATATCGGTGTCGCCGCCATCAGCCCATTCTGTGATGTGGTGGACTGCGGAGCGGGTGGCTGGTGCGTCGCATCCGGGGCGGGTGCACCCGCGTTCAACGGCGGTGAGTGCGAGGCGCTGTTCTGCCGATGCCAGGCGTTGACCGCGTGAGAGGTGCAGGGGGCGGCCGTTGGCATCCACGATCACCAGGTACGGGGTCGACCGCGCGGCCAGTGTGATCGCTTCGGTGATCGAGAGCGTGCCCCCGGTGTTCGTGGTGGCGAGCCCGGTCCGCTGCTCCAGGTCCGTCAGGCGCATGGTGACCACGGTCGAGACCGGCAAGCCTCGGTGATACCCGAGTTTGGTGGGCCCCATGTCCGGCTGCAGGAACCGCAGCAGCGCATCGTGATTGCGTTGCGCTTCACTGCGGTGATCACGCTTGGCCGCAGCCCGCAACACGTTCCGAGCAGCGACGGTGGCAGCGTCGGCGTCACTGTCATCGGCTTCGGACTCGGTGTCGATCCCGAGTTGCGCGGTGGTGTGCGGGCTCTCGGGATCATCGGGGTTGCACATGCCGGGTCGCGCGAACTTGGCGAACATGGGCAGGAATACCGCACCCAACTCCGGGGTGAGCAGACCCGAGATCGGGAACATCCCATCCGCACGCTGGCGCCCGATGCAGATCCCGCGCATCCGCTGCCGGTCCTTGTCCGCGGTCAACACCCCGTCCGGGTCGGCGTAGGCCAGGACTCGGATACCGGCCTGGGTCACCCCTTTCGGGTCACCGACGCACGCGAAGTCGGTCAACGTCTTCTCGGCGAGTTCCTTCAGCTTCGGTTCCACACTGGCAGGGATCCGGTCCAGGACCTTCACGATCGCTTGCACGTGATCGGCGGAGATCTCTCCCGCACGCTGAGCGGCGGCGATGTAGGGAAACACGGGCGGCCGCTGGAGACTGCCTTCGGACACCGTGGAGAGCCGGTCGGCGTTGCGTACCCGAGCGGCAGCTTCGAAATGGGAGATCCGCAGCGTTTGTTGCAGGAACACGATCAGACTCTTCACTCCGGCCTGCGTGTTCAACCCCCGCACACCGCATTCGAGGACGAAGCGTTGCTTCACCGCTTCGAG